>CAZXYB010000033.1:0-8439 GCA_964644855.1 uncultured Atribacterota bacterium
TGGTGGAAATCATGAACAAGATGTTAAAGAAACGCAACATGCCAGGGATAGATTCAAAAAAATACAGGAAGATTTTTGATTTCCCGGTGATAGATTATTATGCAAAACTTGGATTTGATTTTTCTGATGAATCATTTGAGGAGCTTACCGTTGAATTTATAAGCGGGTATTATACGCGTTTTAATGAGTGTAAGCTATTTGATGGAGTAAAAGAAGTGTTAAAAAAAATAAGAGATATGGAAATATCCCAATCGATTTTATCTGCTTCAAAAGAAGATGTCTTGATAGAAAAGATTAAATATTATACTATTGATAAGTATTTTTGCAGAATAATAGGTTTGGATAATCACTATGCCGAAAGTAAAGTCGAAAGAGGAAAAAAATGGATAGCTGAATTAAATTTAAATCCCCAAGATGTGCTTCTGATAGGGGACACTGCCCATGATTATATAGTTTCTAAACACATCGGAAGCGATTGTCTGCTGATTGCCAATGGACATTATAGTTATGAAAGACTTGCAAAGCTGGGAGTCGAAGTCATCAATTCATTAAAAGAAATAACTAAAATTTAAAAGAAGAAAAACACATGAGACAATTTCTTAAAGTGTTTTTATTTAGGGGAAGAGACTTCATAATGTAATATTATATTTAACATGTCGAGGGGAACGTTTTTTTGACAATCTTATTGATAATGAAACAATGAATAATTTATTTAATTATTGTAAATTGCCATTTTGTATGATAGAAATGATTATAATATGTTAAAATGTATTATAATAAATAAAATGCCGTAAGGATTGTCCATTAAAAATATACCGTTTATCGGTAATCTGCTCTACATGAAATAACGGGAAATATAATCAGGAGGTAAGGGATGAGGAATCCGAATATACTCATTATTTCTTTGATCTTAATTATTATGTTTACAACTTCGTTTATCACAGTCAGTTTTTGTCAGGATAAATCAACAGAAAAATGGTATTTTCAGGGCGTTGATTTATTAGAGAATGAAAAACAATACGAGGAAGCACTTGCTTGTTTTCAACAAATTATCGAAATAGATCCAAATTATGTAGAAGCTCATTACCAGATGGGAAAAATATTTAGAATTACCCATCAATTTGAAAAAGCAATAACCTACTATAAAAATGCTATTAACTTAAGACCTGATTACAGTTCAGCGTATTACGAATTGGGACTTTCTTATCTGGAGTTTCAAAAAAATAAAGATGCATTAGAAGCCTTTAAACAGGCCATTCGTAGTAAACCGGATTTTGCCAGCGCTCACTATGGCCTGGGATTGGCATATAATGAATTAGAAAGATATAATGAATCTATTGCAGCTTTCCAACAGGCTTTACTACTTGCCCCTAATGATGCTCAGGCTTATTATGGTTTGGGAATTACCTATGAAGAAATCGGGGAATATCAGAAATCAATTGATAATTTGAAAAAAGCTGTTCAACTCAAACCGGATTACGGTAAAGCATTTTACCATTTAGGAATGAATTATAAAGAGTTAGAAAAATATCCGGAAGCTATCGAAAATCTGGGAAAGGCTGCAGATTTCCTACCAGATTCTGCTGATACGATTTACTTCACCATGGGCATGCTTTTCCGAAAAATGGAAAATTATGAGGACGCTGCTATTGAAAGCTTTAAGAAGGCAACCCAAAAGAATCCCCAATATACTGATGCTTTTTTCTATTTAGGTTGGCTTCTTAATGAAAAAGGAAATTATGAGAAAACTGTAGAAGCTTACCGGGAAGTTATTCGGATTAATCCGGATTACACTAATATTTATTATAACCTGGGCTGGGCTTATGGAGAATTGGGAAAATATCAGGAAGCCGTTGATGCTTTTAAAGAGGCGGTTAAACAAGATCCGAAAGATGTAGATTCTCATTATGGACTGGGATGGGTGTACACTCAATTGAAGGATTACGAAAAAGCCATCGAGGTCTTTAAGCAGGTTATTCGTATTCAGCCAGATTATACTTTTGCCCACTATAGTCTGGGAATGATTTATTTGGTTCAGGAGGATAAAAATGCTGCCCTGGACGAATATAAAATTCTCAAGGATTTAGACCAGGATACAGCAGATAAATTATTTGATATGATTTATAAATAACAACGGAGATACTCCTTTAATATTTTATAAAAAACTATTCCCCTTTTTTATAATAAATACCTTAAGAAGAGATAGACTGAAGATAGAATAATAGATATTAACATTATCGGAAGGCCGATTCTAAAAAAATCTTTGAAGGTTATTATTCTACCCTGCCTTTTTAATATATTTACTCCTACTAAATTAGCAGCAGCTGCTATGAAGGTTCCATTTCCTCCCAGACAGGCACCCAGGGATAATGCCCACCAGACCGGGTTGAGGTTAAATGAAGTTGCTGCCCCGATATTGTGAATTACCGGAACCATAGAGATGGTGTAGGAAATATTATTAACAAAAGAACAGGTGATTCCCGAGACCCACAAAACCGCCAGAGTGGTAAGGGTAAGATTTCCTTTAGTTAGGATAATAATTTTATTGCTCAACCATTGAATAATTCCTACTTTCTCCACTCCTGCTATTACTACGAAGAGTCCGATAAAAAAGAAGAGGGTAGACCACTCTACTTCCAGAAAAGTTTCCGCCGGGTCTATATTACTGACTAATAGCAAAAGAGTTGCTCCTGCTAAAGCCACAGTAGCTGCTTCTAAACCTAGATTATGATGGAAGATAAAAACTGATATAGTCAATAAAAAGACCATTAAAGATTTTTTTAATAGTACGGGGTCTTCAATTGCTTTCTTTTCATCGAATTTTTCTACCTTCGCCCAACCCTCTTGAACATTTTGCGACATTTCTTTTTTGTAAAATAGCCTGACAAAGAATGGTAAAAGGATTAATAGAATCAGGATGAAGGGAGCAAGATTTATAATAAAATCCATAAAAGATAAATGGGCTGCACTCCCGATTATTAT
The DNA here is from genome assembly GCA_964644855.1 of uncultured Atribacterota bacterium. Lineage (GTDB taxonomy): Bacteria > Atribacterota > Phoenicimicrobiia > Phoenicimicrobiales > Phoenicimicrobiaceae > Sediminicultor. The sequence goes on from CAZXYB010000033.1 coordinate 2,983, forward strand.
GTTAGGAGGGTCACCGATTAAAGTTGCTGTCCCGCCTATGTTGGAAGCAAATATTTCTGATAATACCAGAGGGACAGGAGATATTTCTAAGTTTTCACAGATAGCTAAAGTTATAGGGACAATTAATATTATAGTAGTGACATTATCCAGAATGGAGGATAAGATGCCGGTAATAATACTAAGAAAAAATAAAAGGTAAAAGATATTCCCATGAGCAAGCTTAGATATTTTAATCGCAAGGTATTGGAATAACCCGGTCCTTTTGATTATAGAGACCATAACCATCATTCCGGTTAGTAGACCAATGGTGTTGAAATCTATGGCTAAAAAAGCCTCTTGTTGAGTTAATATTTGTAATAGTATAAAAAGAAGAGCGCCGCTTAAAGCAATAACGGTGCGGTTAATCTTTTCCAGGCTGACAAATATAAGAGTAGTTATAAATATTATTAAGGCAATAAGTGTTTGGTTCATTAATTAATTTTATTCCTTTCTCAATCTAATCTTCTTCCATAGCGTGCTTACATAAACAGGAAGGGGTCAATATTCCAACTAATTTTCCCTCTCTTACTACCGGGACTATTCTCAAATGTTTTCTAAATAATAAGTTTGCTGCTTCGGTTCGGCTGGTATCCTCTTCTACTGAATAGACTGTAGTAGTCATAAAATCTCTTACCGGCAGATGGGCAATCTTTTTAGTTTCCTTAGAAAACTGGTTGAAATCGGGAATAAAAGATGGATTTTGTAATTCTTTGTAATAAGCCGGCAAGCTTGCTTTAGTAATATCACTTTCTGTGATTATTCCGATAACATTCTGTTCATTATCTACTACCGGTAACCCCATCATACGTTGTCGGCTCATAATCTTAACTACTTCTTTTATTGGGGTATCCGCAGATACTGAAGTTAGGTCTGCTATCATAACTTCTTTTATTTTCATGTTTATTTCCCCTCTTAATTGGCAATTTTACTTAATTATATTCCTTTTTGTATTTTTCGCAAGCCCGTACAGAAAGTATCGAAATAGAGTATATAGCATATAGTTAAGAGGAAGAAAAAGTACGGGTGTATAGAATACAGTAAAAAACGCAAAACGAAAAGTGTAAAAATATAGTTTAAAATTTAAAAATAATAAAAAAGTTTTGATCTTTGAATTATGGTTTTTAGCTTTTCACTTTAAATTATTAGTTAAATAGTAAGAATCAGTATTTAAAACTATTCACTATTTAATAGCAACTAATAACAAAGTATTTCAAAATTAAATAAATATTTTTATTTAATTTTGATAAAAAAGAGGATTTTTAAAAAATTTGTAGAATTAAATATACATAAGAGAAATATTAATTTAAATTTAAATATGAAGAAAGGAGGGGCCAAAAGTGAAAACTTTGTTGTTTGGCGAAATTCTCTGGGATATCATAGACAATAAACCTTATATTGGCGGTGCTCCTTTTAACCTTTCTGCACATCTGGCAAAAATGGGGCTTGAATCAACACTGATTTCTTCTGTTGGGAAAGATGTTCTGGGCAGAAAAGCATTAAAAGAAGCAGAAAAAAGAGGCATTAATTCTTCTCTTATCTCCATCCATCCCAATTTACCCACCGGGATTGTAGAGGTAAATCTGGATGAAAGAGGTCATCCTACTTATATGATAAAAGAAGACGTTGCCTGGGATAATATTATTATAGATCAAGATTTAACAGATGGTTTAACAAAAACCAAATGGGAGATATTCTGTTTTGGAACTCTTGCTCAGCGAACTAAAGAAAATCGAGAACTACTCGGCCGAATTATGTCTTGGGCACATCCCCGACATGTATTTTACGATGTGAATTTGAGACAAAATTACTACAGGAAGGAATGGATTGAAAAATCCTTATGTCAGAGCTCAATAGTAAAACTGAATGACAGAGAGGCTCTTATTGTGTCTGAACTACTCTTTGGCGAGACATTGAAACAAGAAAACTTCGTTAATCGTATTTCGCAGGATTATGACCTTTCCATTGTCTGTATTACCCATGGTAAGAACGGGTCATCTATTTATTATAATGGCAAACTAGAGAAAATACCGGGTATAAATGGACCGGTAGCCGATACCGTAGGAGGCGGAGACAGCTATAGTGCAGGTTTTCTGTTTTCTTATTTATGTGGGACAAGTATATATGAGGCGGCGGAGTTTGCGGAAATAGTAGGTAATTTCGTGGTTTCCCAATCCGGGGCAGTACCCAAATATCCCAAATGGCTGGAAAAAGAAATAGAAAATTTAAAATGTAAAGTAAAAAAATGACAAGAGACGGTTTTCTGTCATTTTTTAAAGAAACAACAGGGTGACAGACAACCGTTCCCTGTCACCCTGTCACAAAAAAAGGAGGATAAAGCTATGAAATTAGAAAGTCTTGAATTTGAAAACAATGAATTTATTCCGGAAAAATTTACCTGTGATGGTGAAGATATTAACCCTGGTCTGATTATTGAGGATATACCGGAAGGAACAAAAAGATTAGCATTAATTATAGATGATCCCGATGCACCGATGGGAACCTGGGTGCACTGGTTGGTATTTAATATCCACGTTACTGATATTATAGAGGAAAATACAGTTCCGGGTACTCAAGGGACTAATGATTTTAGAAAATTAGAATATGGAGGTCCATGTCCTCCCTCGGGTACTCACCGTTATTTCTTTAAATTGTATGCCCTTGATGAAAAACTCCATAATATAGAAGAGGGTTGCAAGAAGAAAGAATTAGAAGAAGCCATGGAGGGACACATTTTAGCTACAGTAGAGTTAATTGGCCTGTATGAAAGAGAAAAAAATAAAGAATAAGAGGTTTAAGATGAACAAAACAATAAAAATTATAATATTTCTAGGGTTGATTTTGTTTGTTGGTGTCAATGTCTATTCTGCCGAAGTAGAGGTAAATTCAGAAATTAGTGAGATTTGCGTCTATACTGATTCTGCTTTGATAAATAGGATTACTCATCTTGAACTTGATAAGGGAACCTATACAGCAATTTTCTCAAATATTATTCCCGAGGTTGATGAGAATTCTTTAAGGGTTTCTGCGGAAGGTACGGCGATGATTAGGCTTTTTGGAGCACAGGTTAAAAGAGAATATTTAGAAGAAGTACCTTCTGAAAGAATTAAGCAATTAAAAGAGGAAATTCAGAGATTGGAAGATGAGATAACCAGAAGGCAAGATCTTAAAACCATACTTTCGGAGAAGAAGAAATTTCTAAATTCAATAACTCTATTTTCCAATACACAAATTCCTCAGGACTTGATTACTAGTATGCCGCAAATAAGTGATTTAGAGAATATTCTTATTTTTTTAGATACAGAATTAAAAGATATCTACGCTCAGGCTTTAGATTGCGAACTTGAGATTAGAGATTTAAAGAATAAGGTTGAAACCTTAAAAAGAAAATTGTCCCAGATATCCGGGGTGCAGAGAAAATTAAAAAGGTCAATTATGGTAGAGCTAGAAGTTTTAAAAGAAGGGGCCACAGATTTGAAAATATCTTATCTGGTAAGAGGTGCTTCCTGGAATCCGATATATGATGCCCGCGCAAATTTTGAAAAATCCGAGGTTGAATTAGTTTCTTACGGAGTAATTAAACAGGTTACCGGTGAGGATTGGTTAGAGGTAGATTGCACTTTATCAACAGCTAAGCCAAGAATCGGGGGAAGTATGCCTTATGTAGCTTCCTGGTTTTTAAGACCATATCAACGCGAAGCTTTAAAAGATAAAGTATCAGCACCACTGGCAAATGCTTATCAAACCGAAGCATTTAAAAAAGAGGTGGGAGCCTTAGGAGAACGGGCAGAATCGGAGATGGAGTATGCCACTGCCGAAGAAAAAAGTATTGCTGTAATCTATAAACTCCCTTCTAAAGTAAGTGTAAAATCTGATAAATCGGAACATAAATTTCCCGTTTCTTCGCAAATTTTATCAGCCGAGTTTGAATATTCGAGCTATCCCCGGGTTAGTCCATTCGCTTACCTTGGTTCCCGGGTTACTAACAGCAAAGGTCTTCAATTGCTTGCCGGCCGGGTAAATATATTCCTGGAAGGAGATTTTGTGGGATTTTCCGGTATTGGAAATATTGCGCCCAACGAGGAGTTTGACCTCTATTTAGGTATCGATGAGAACGTTAAGGTAAAAAGAGAATTATTAGAAAAGAAAGTTGATGAAACTCTGATAGCCGGAATCCCCTCACGAACTAAGAAAACAACTTTTAAATATAAACTTACTGTAGAAAACTACAAGCCTAAAAAGATTAAGGTAAAACTATTTGAAGCTATACCTGTTTCCGAAGACGACCGCATTAAAATTAAAATGGGTGAAATAAGTCTTGAGCCGGATAAAGAGGATTGGGAAGACCGGAAGGGGATTTGGTTATGGGAGCTGGAATTAGATACTCAGCAAAAGCAGGAAATATTTTATACCTTTACCGTTGAACATCCCCGGGATATGTTGGTAGAAGGATTATAGAAAAAAATAATATTTATAATTAAAATGAAAGAAAGTTCCTCCACATTGCGTATTAATAAGTGAATGACAAAATTTGTCAACAAAAGAAAATTTTTAGGAGGAACTAATAGAATGAAAAATTCAAAAACTTTTAAAGGAGGGATTATCCTACTGTCCTTAGCATTAATAGTAGGAATGTTTTCAGCCATAGCTTTGGCAGATGGTAACGGAACGAATGGAGAATTCAAGGGAAATAATAATACCCCCGGATATCACAGCCAAAATAGTAGAGGTAACTCATTTCAGGAACAAAACCAGAATTGTGAAGATTGTGCCGGGAACCTGAATAGTGAATTGAATAACGGAACAGGTAATAGGGAGAGCGCACCTGATGATGATGGAGATGGTATTCCCAATGGGCAGGATGAAGATTACATACTTCACGACTGTGATGAAGAATGTGACGGAACATGTGATAGTGAACCAAAAGGAAATGGTTGGGGAAGAAATTCTTCTGATAGCACTATCGGATTACAAGCTCATATAAGCGGAATGGAAATGAAAACCATGACCATTGCAGATATTGCTGCCCTCTGGGGAATAGATGCTAATCAATTATTAGAAAAAATTAGAAGTGAATTTAAACTTACTCAAGAATATAACACTAAAAATACTATAAATGACTTAAGGGGAGAATATAGATTTTCACCTTATCAGATAATGGAACTTGCAGAAAAATTGAAACAGATATAAATTGAGCAAAAAGATCTAAATCGTAAACAATAATAACTCCCCTACCGTAAAGTAGAGGAGTTATTGTTGTTTAAAGCGAAGCGTTTTTTAATATATAGTTTAATTTAAAAAAATTAATACAATAGTTTGAAAAAGGTAGGTAATGATTTATGCTTAAAAAACAAAATAAGAATAAACGTCTAATAAGATTAGCAGTTCAGATATTTTTTCTTGCTTTAATAATTTTAATTA
>CAZXYB010000034.1:0-6201 GCA_964644855.1 uncultured Atribacterota bacterium
GTCGGTTCTCGTCCTAATTCCTGCAAGAGATGACGTGACACCCTTATCAATTTATTAATAGTCTCTACCATGTGAACGGGAACGCGAATAGTCCTGGCTTGATCTGCTATAGCTCTGGTAATTGCCTGTCTTATCCACCAGGTAGCGTAGGTACTAAATTTATATCCCTTTTTGTAGTCAAACTTTTCTACTGCTCTAATCAGACCCATATTACCTTCTTGGATTAGGTCTAAAAATAGCATTCCCCTCCCTACATATCTTTTAGCAATACTTACTACTAATCTTAAATTTGATTCTACTAATTTCTTCTTGGCTTTGTGATCTCCATTTCCCATTCTTTTAGCCAATTCTACTTCTTGTTTGGCAGTTAACAATTTTATCTTCCCTATTTCCTTTAAGTACATTTTTACGGGATCGTCTAATTCTAATTGTTTTACCAATCCCATTCCTAAATCTATTTTCTCTTTAGATGAATGGGATTTTTTAGCTGCTACTTCAATATCTCTGTCCTTAAGCAATGAATTGCCTTCTTTCTCAGTTTCAACTAAGTCAATTCCAGATTCACTTAGAACATCGTATAAATCTTCTACTTTATCAAGATTTGAAATATCATCTGCTAAATATTTTTCCGTTTCTTTGTAGGTGAGATAGCCATGCTTTTTCCCTTTTTTAATTAATTCTTCGATTGTTTTCTTTCTTCTCATTATCGAGCCTTCCTTCTTAACAGTAAATTATATATTTGTATAAATTGTAAAATTATAATTTTAATTAATATTTTGACCTTTTAGCTGTCGAACAATTTCCCTTAATTCTTTTAAATCATCTTCTTCTATCTTTTCAGATTTTTTTATCTTTTCATCGATAATTTTTGCTCTTTCTTCAAGACTTTTTTTCTCTTGAATCAACTTAAAATTGTTTATTGTATCTACATACCCAGAGATTATTTTCTCATCAAAAGTTATAGTTTCTTCTATTAAAATCTTAGAAATTAATTTTGCTGCTTCATTATCCTTTAAATAGTCAATAACTTTTTGAGAATCTATCATTTTATTATCTTTTAAATTTTTTTCAATAGCTTCTACAATTTGACGGTGTAGCAGAACTGAAAAATCTTCTTTTTTCAACCTTTTTAAAATATCCTGAGCAATTTCTTCGCTTTCCAGCATACACCCGATGAGAATTTTTTCCGCTTTAATATTTCCAGGCTCAGAATCCGGGTTAATAAAACTGGGGATAAATTCTCTTAAGCCTTTTTTATATTTTACTAAATCAATCCTAATTGCTTCTTCGGTTAATTTCAATTCTTCAGATATTTTTACAATCTGGGCTCTTAGCTCATTCTCATCGCCCATTACGCTTAGTGTAGGCATAATCCCCTTAATAACTTTTACTTTTCCTTCTATAGTTTTAATATTATATTTAGAATACAAAAGCTTTAACTTATAGTCTATTAAGGAAAGTGAACTATCAATTAAATTTTGAAAAGCTGTTTTTCCTTTTTTAATTAAAAAATCAGCAGGGTCATAACCTTGTGGTAGATCTATTACTTTAACTTCAAAGCCAGCTTTCACCAGTAAATCCAAACTCCTTGAAGTCGCCATATTACCTGCTGAATCTGCATCATAAGCAATTAAAACCATATCGGTAAACCGTTTTATTAAATCTATCTGCCTAGTAGTTAAAGCTGTCCCCAGGGATGCTGCTACATTATTAAATTCGTATTGTTGAGTTATTAAAACATCGGTATAGCCTTCTACAATAATTAGGTAATCCTTTTTTCGAATATCTTCCCTGGCAAAGTTTAAACTATATAAATTACTGCCTTTGTTGTAAACCAAGGTTTCCGGAGAATTTATATACTTGGGCAAAGAATCATCTAAAACCCTGCCCCCAAAGCCTATTACCCTTCCCGATAAGTTAAAGATTGGGAAAATTATTCTATCTCTAAAATAGTCAATATATTTCCCTTCTATTTTGCTCTTATTTATTATTCTGGCTTTGATTAGCTCTTCGTAAGAATGCCCCCTTTTTTTTAAAAAGTTAGTTAATGCATCCCAGCCGGGAAGAGCATAACCTAATTTATACTTTTCGACACTACTATCGTTAATTCCTCTTTTTTTTAAATAATTTATTATTTTTTTCCCTTGATTAGTCTTAAATAGACATTCTCGGTAATAATTTGCGGTCAAATTATTTAATTTATACAATCTTTCTTTTTGCCTATTAAGAAAATTTTCTTTTTCTTCATCTACGGGGAGAGATACTCCTGATTTTTTAGCTAACATCTTCACTGCTTCGAAAAAGCTAATTTTCTCATATTTCATAAGGAAATTAAAAACATTACCCCCTTCCCCACATCCAAAACAATGAAATAACTGTTTTTCCGGACTAACCATAAAAGAAGGGGTCTTTTCTTCATGAAAAGGGCATAAACCTTTAAATCCCTTTCCCGCTGGCTTTAAGTGTACATATTTTGAAATAATATCTACAATGTCACAACGATTCCTTATTTCTTCTAGTAAATCAGATGAAAATCTCAAATATAAATCACCTACAAATTATTATCGTCCGTATAACTGATAAAAAACCTTTTTAAAACTCATAAAATTGTCTTCGTATTAATATATTCTACAAAAGTTTTAATTTCCCTCTTTTTTTTTAAAAATATTTCAAAAAAGTTTCAAAAAAAATACTAGTTGATTATTTTTAATATAAATCAACTAGTTCAAGACTAAGCTTATTTTATTTTTTTTAGAAAAAATCAGAAAAAAGATTAGTCGTAAGTGAATAGTGAACGGTCGTTAGTATATCGTATTACATATCGAGTATCGCGTAAAAAGAAATAACATAAAGCGAAAAGTAAAAAGCACAAAATCATAATTAGAAATTTAACTGTAAATTTTTATCCTCGGAGATTTTTTCTTTCTGTTTGACTTTTCCATACTTCCCGCCGCCACCCGGACTTAAGTTCAATAGTCCCTTTCGAGCTAAAATTATATTTTGGGCAATCTGAAACGCTACTACCTGGCTAATTTCCTGATAAGAAGCTTTGTGCAGTACATTCATTTCAGTACCAAAATAATCAAACAATTTATTCAGGGTCTTTTTACCTACACCGGGTACAAATTCTAAAGGAACCTGGTGATAATAAGGTGGACGATGAGAAGGAGAAATAGACTGTTGGTAATCTCCGATTTCCACAATCCGATCAAAAACACCTTTTACTATTTTATCACTCCCGCATTTTTCGCATTTATAAACCGGAGGATTGCTGGTTGCCGTATAATTACAGATCTCGCAAAAAGTTCGATGGTATCTGCCCAGTTTAGGATCAAGACCGTAATTGGCAATTATCTTTCTTCCTTCTTTTCTTTGCAAGGCTAAAAGTATCTCTTTAAAATTTGCCTTCTCCAATTCGATTATATTATATTCTCTACCAATTTTAGGCAGGGAGTGCGCATCTGAATTAGTTAAAAAGGTATATTCGGACAGTTCTTTTAAATGGTCGGCAATTTCTGTATCAGCACTTAATCCCAATTCTATAGCAGGAATCTTTTTTAAAGTAGCTCTGCTAAACATCTCTTTTAGTCTTTTTACACATTTTCCATAAACACTTTTATGAGGTGTAAAGACATGAGCAGGAATCAATATTCCACCAATTCGATTAATAATTTTAAAAAATTCTTGAGCATTAATCTTACAGTTTTGACTGCTTAAGCTTACATTAGTAACTAAATGAGATAATACTTTACTAAATTCTTTTATATCTTCAAAATAAGGGAAAAAAGCTATTTGATGAGACAATCCCCCATTTGCTTCTTTTGTTTCAACTTCAGAACCTAATATAATAACTACTTTGTTTTGATAAATTAATCCGCCATCTTTTAAAGGTTTCATTTCTCCGTTGTTGATTAATTGGGAAATGTCGTCGATGACTTCGGGTGAAGCACAATCAACGATACCTACAATGTCAATCCCTTTTCTATGTTTACATTCCTGAGCAATGTTGGCAAAAGTCAAATCTCTGGAAGCGGTTATCTTTACCGGGGCACCACTATTGCTTCTACCAATGTGCACATGAAAATCCATAAAATATTTATTCATGTTTTACTTCCTTACAGGCTCTATGCCTATCTGTACGTTTCCACACACAGATATAAATCGAACCCCGATGTTATTAAACTAAAAACGCAAAGCGAAAAACGTAAAAATATAACTCAAAATTCAAAACTTACTGAATCTCCCAATCTCCTGGTCCCCCAGTCAGCCAGCTAATTAAATCAATAATTACTGATTTTTGTTTTTTTATTGTTGTTTTTAGATAAAAAAACATTTTATAATCATCAGCTTTGGTTAAAAGGGCTTTATTTTTTCTGCGCACGTTTACCTATAGCATCCTTAATTTTAAGTTGTGAGCTTTGGTTTTACATTTTGCGTTTTAAGCTTTTCGCTTTCTTACTATACGCTGCACGCTCAACGCTAATTTTCTAACTAGCTAACCAGGTAACCAATTAACTAACTATCCAGCAAGTACAATATTCCTATTATCGTTTTTGCGTCCTTAATAATATTTTCTTTCACTAATCTAAGTGCTTCATTTGGTTTGATTAGTTGAACTTGAATAAATTCATCATCATCTTCGTTTTTATTTTTTTTCTCTAAATCTTCTGCTAAAAAAAGCGTAAGCTTTTCATTACAAAAGCCCGGCGTGGAAAAAAAAGTTATCAGCTTTTTAATATTTCGGGGATAATAACCGGTTTCCTCTTCTAATTCCCTTCGGGCACAACTAACTAAATCCTCTCCCTCTTCCACCGTTCCTGCTGGCAGTTCCCACAAAACTTCATCCGCCGGTTTTCTAAACTGTCTGATTATTACTATCTCTTTTTTTTCTGTCATGGCTAAAATAACTACTGCCCCGGGATGTTCAACTATTTCCCTGAAAGTTTCTCTTCCATCAGGGAGTTTTACTTTATCCTGACGAAGGTTGATAATTTTCCCCTGATAGATATAAGTGGAAGACAAGGTTTTTTCTTCTAAAAAATCTTCTTCAGCCATTTAGTTCTCTCCTGAGATTACGGTATTTATGATAGATAAAATATATTCTGCTGTATTTTTTAAATTTTTAACAAGAATATACTCATCAACTGTATGAACCTTCTCCATTCCTATAGCTAAATCGACTGCAGGGAAACTTTTTTTATTAAATACATTGGCATCACTCCCTCCTCCGGTGGGATGTAATAGCGGTTCTAATCCCATATTTTTTACTGCCTTCATCGCTATTCTAACCACCTGTTCATCGGTAGACAAATTGTAGCAATAGTACTCTCTGTTAATTTTTACTTCTGCTTTTGCTTTAAATTCCCGAGCAGTATCTTCGGCTATCTTTTTCAATTTCTTAGTATATTTTTCTAATTTTTCTTCCTTTCTGCTCCTAACTTCGCCTTCTAATATTACCTCATCAGGAATAATATTAGTAGCCTTACCGCCCGAAATAATCCCAATATTGGTAGTAGTTTCTTCGTCTATTCGACCTAACTTCATCCGGGAAAGGATAAATCCGGCTACCTGAATGGCATTAATACCTCCTTCAGGATTTGAACCGGCATGAGCAGATTTTCCATGAATAATAATTTTCAGAGAATTCTGAGAAGGGGCTGCACTAATAATCTCTCCTACCTGCCCTCCACAATCCAAAACAAAAACCATCCGGGCATTTAAACTGGAAATATCTAAATTCTTTGCTCCATGCAAGCCTATTTCTTCACAGATAGTAAATACAATCTCTATGTCACCATGTGAAATATTTTTTTCCTTAACAATATACAATGCCTCCAATAAAGCGGCAATTGCTGCCTTGTCATCTGCTCCTAAAATTGTTTTTCCATCGCTTACTATCTTTTCTCCATCGCAAATAGGATTAATGTTTTTCCCCGGGACAACTGTATCCATGTGAGCGGAAAACATAATGGGAGTAGCTTTATCTTTATCTCCCCTTAAACGGGCTATTATATTACCGCTATTAGATTTTACCTTTTCACCAGCATGATCAACTCTAACTTCTAATCCTAAATCTTTTAGTTTTTTTACTAAAAAATCTGCAATTTCTTTCTCTTCTCTGGATACACTGTCTATCTTAACTAATTCCATAAAAGATTCTATTAATCTTTTTTCATTAACCATTAATTTATCCCCTTTCTT
>CAZXYB010000034.1:6301-8436 GCA_964644855.1 uncultured Atribacterota bacterium
TAGAGCAAATGTACAATTCTTATACAGTACATAGTATATAATATATAGCAAAGAAAATATAGTAGCAACTCATAGATTTCGGGTTTATAGTTTAAAAAGAAGTAGAGGGCGGATTTATCACGCCCCCTACATTAATAACAATCCTTTATTAAAAAATTTTAAATTTTTAATTGTTGTTTTTTTGTTTTTCGCTTTAAGTTTTTTTTATCACTCTTTCACCAATTCTGCTCCTTGTTTTAAAGCCTCTTTATTTATATCGATTAATTTTTGTTTAGGTCCGGTTAGAGTTTTCTCTAAAACTTTAAATATGGTTTCCAGTTTTACTACTCCCGATTTTTTAGCATAAGCACCTAAGACTACCATATTAGCTACTCTTAGATTCCCTAATTTATTGGCTATATCATTCGCGGGAACTCTAAGTACAGTAACATCATTCCTATTTACCTCCCGCTTTACTAAAGAAGTGTTCACCAGAATCAATCCGCCTTTCTGAACATTATCTTCAAATTTATCTAAAGAAGGTTGATTCATGGCGATACCACATTTAGGACAGTGCACAACCGGGGAAGCAATTTCTTCTGAAGAAACTATTACTGTACAATTAGCTGTGCCTCCCCTCATTTCCGGGCCATAAGAAGGCATCCAGGCAACTTTTTCACCTTCCAGCATTCCTGCATAAGCTAGTAATTTACCCATTAACATTAATCCTTGTCCACCAAATCCAGCGATAATAACTTCTTCTAACATCTATGCCACCTCCTCGGGAGTTCTAAATTCACCTAAAGGATAATAGGGGATCATATTTTCCTCTAACCATTTAGAAGCTTCAATCGGACTTAAACCCCAGTTAGTAGGACAGGTAGATAAAACTTCTACCAAAGAAAATCCTTTACCATCTAATTGGGTTTGAAATGCCTTTTTTATTGACTTTTTAGCTTTTATTATATTTGCCGGTTTGTTTAAAGCTACCCGAGAAATATAAACAGCCCTTTTTAAAGTAGATAACATTTCAGCCATTCTTATCGGATAACCCATAGTCTTAGGGTCTCTTCCATAGGGAGAGGTTTGGGTTACTTGGCCGACTAAAGTAGTTGGGGCCATTTGCCCCCCGGTCATCCCGTAAATAGCATTATTTATAAAAATAACAGTGATATTTTCACCTCTATTGGCGGCATGTACTATTTCCGCAGTACCAATGGAAGCTAAATCTCCGTCACCTTGATAAGTAAATACAATTGAATCAGGTTTTACCCTTTTAATACCAGTAGCAGTTGCCGGAGCCCTTCCGTGCGCTGCACATATCATATCAACATTAAAGAATAGGTAAGCAAAGACCGAACATCCTACAGGACAAACTCCTATAGTATTTTCTCTAACCTTTAATTCATCTAAAACCTCAGCTACCAATCGATGAGCAATTCCGTGATGACAGCCGGGGCAATAAGTAAAAGGAACTTCCGTTAAGGATTCTGGCCGTCCAAATACTTTTTTCATAATATAAAATCCACCTCCATAATAGTATAAAAATTATTTAGTAATCTACTTTATAAATATTTCTTTGCTTCTTTTAAAATCTCTTCCGGGGAAGGTATTATTCCGCCAGCCCGACCATAAAAGTTAACTTCTGCTTTTCCATTTACCGCTAATTTTACGTCTTCAACCATTTGGCCTAAACTCATTTCCACTGTTAAAAATTTCTTTGTCTTCTCGGCAGTACTTGCTATTATCTTTTCGGGGAAAGGGAATAAGGTAATTGGTCTAATCAGTCCAATATTAAGTCCTTCTTTTTTAGCCATTTGGATTGTAGTCTTTACAATACGAGCTACTATTCCATAAGCTACAATTACTAAATCTGCATTTTCTACATTTATAGCTTCGTATCTAACTTCTTTTTCTTTAAGCTTCTTATATTTTTCATTTATATTTAAATTCCATTTTTCTAAAATATTCGGGTCTAAGTCAAAAGAAACAACATAGCGATGTTCTCTTCCTTTGCATCCGGTCAAGGCCCACCCACTTTTATCTGGTAGCTCAACTTTTGGTCTTTCTTTAAATTCTACTGCTTCCATCATCTGACCCATAAGTCCATCACCTAATATCATTGCCGGATTTGTATATTTATCCGCTAAATCAAA
>CAZXYB010000035.1:0-8390 GCA_964644855.1 uncultured Atribacterota bacterium
CCAGGGTAGTCTTTAAAAGGTTAGGCTGGGAGAATATCGGTTTTAAGGAAAGGGTAATTACTGCCGATGATGGTTTGGAAAAGCCCCATCCCGAAGGATTAAAAAAGTTATCTGCCAGTTTAAAGACTAAAACAGGAATCTATATAGGTGATACCTGGGATGATCTGATTACCGTAAAAAATTTTAATAAAGAAGCAAAAGAAATAAAGTTTTTATCGGCAATAGTTTTAGCGGAAGGATTTAATTTACAAAATAGAACGATAGAGTTTTACCTGAGTGAAGGGGTGGATTTATTAGCCCAGGATGTTAATTGCGTCTTAGATTGGTTAGGGAGAGTTAAAAAAGTAGACCTTGATAGAAAGGCAGGTGTTAATAATCTTGAAAGAGAGAAAAGGTGAATGCAAAAGAAAGAGTTTGGAAACCGAGATAGAAGTGAAGATAGATTTAGATGGCAAAGGGATAAGTAATTTACAGACAGAAATTTATTTTTTAAACCATATGCTTACCCTATTTACCCGGCATGGTTTTTTCGACCTGGAAGTAAAAGCTAAGGGGGACCTTGAGGTAGATTATCATCATACCGTAGAAGATATTGGAATTTGTCTGGGGGAGGTTATTAAGAATGGCTTACAAGATAAGAAAGGGATTAGAAGATATGGATTTACTATCTTGCCCATGGATGAATCTCTGGTACAGGTAGCCATAGACTTAAGTGGAAGAGGACAATTGATCTACAAAGTTCAATTTGAACAGGAAAGAGTAGGTTCTTTTGAAGTTAATTTAGTGGAGGAATTTTTCAGAGCCTTATCCTATCATGCTGGGATGACTCTACATATAAATCTACTTTATGGGGAAAATTCCCACCATATTATCGAGTCGATATTTAAAGCCTTTGGTCGTGCTTTAGATGAGGCAACTAAAAAAGATAATCGAATAAATGATATTCCTTCCACCAAAGGGATTATAGATTAGAAATTTTGAAAAACTTGGGGGGAGATTGAGTTAAATGTTAATTATTCCTGCTATAGATATTAAAGAAGGCAGATGTGTTCGCCTTACAGAAGGTCGATTTGAAGATGTGGAGATATTTTCTGATGACCCGGTAATGATGGCAGTAAAATGGGCTGATAAAGGGGCGAAAATGCTCCACGTAATAGATCTGGATGGAGCCCGATATGGGAAACTGACTAATATTTCCTTACTGGAACAGATTGTCAAGAAAGTTAATGTTCCTGTTCAGGTAGGAGGAGGGATTAGGCATTATAAGGAAGTAAAAAGATTGGTAGCCCTTGGGGTAAACCGAATAATTCTGGGTACTATTCTTTGGAAAGATAAGCCCCTGGCCAAGAGGCTGTTTGAGGATTTTCCAGAACAGATAATAGCTGGCATTGATGCTCGAGATGGGCATGTAGCTATAGAAGGATGGCAGAATATTGCCCCTGTTGATGCCCTGGATTTTGCGAGTGAGATGGAGAAATTGGGTGTCAGGCGGATAATTTATACTGATATTAAAAGAGATGGGACCCTTATGGGACCCAATATATTGAATATAGAAAAGATGGTAAAGAAGCTCAATATCCCCCTCATTGTCTCCGGGGGGATTGCCTCTTTAAACGATATAAAAGAATTGAAGAAATTTGAAGCATTAGGTATAGAAGGAATTATTATAGGAAAAGCTTTATACAAAGGGAGTATTTTATTAGAAGAAACAATCAAATTAGTCGTTAGTGAATAGTGAATAGTCGTTAGTATAAAACGGGTTATAGTTTATAGTTTTTAGTTTACTGTAAAGACTTTTTAAAC
This sequence comes from uncultured Atribacterota bacterium, assembly GCA_964644855.1. GTDB lineage: Bacteria > Atribacterota > Phoenicimicrobiia > Phoenicimicrobiales > Phoenicimicrobiaceae > Sediminicultor. Next base: position 1,804 of record CAZXYB010000035.1, read on the forward strand.
TCGCAACCTGTATTTTAATTAGCTAATTAGCTAGTTAAAAATGAAAGGAGAATTGGTAATGCTTACCAAGAGAATTATACCCTGCCTGGACACAAAAGAAGGCCGGGTAGTAAAGGGAATTAAGTTCGTTAATTTAGTAGATGCGGGAGACCCAGTTGAACTGGCTTCATTTTATGAAAAAGAAGGGGCAGATGAACTGGTTTTTCTGGATATTGCTGCTTCCTGGGAAAAGAGGAATATTATAATTGAATTAGTAAAAAAGACAGCGGAGAAAGTTTCTATACCTTTCACGGTAGGCGGTGGAATAAAGAACCTGGAAGATATATCTCAAGTATTAAGAGCGGGAGCAGATAAAGTGTCTATCAATACGGCAGCTGTTTTGAATCCCCCCCTAATTCAGGAGGCTTGTTTAAAATTCGGTAGTTCTACCATTGTAGTGGCCATTGATGTTGTAAGGGTGGATTCTGATTGGGAAGTTGTAACTAATGGAGGGAGGAATAGGGCTAATTTAAAAGTAGTGGATTGGGCTAAAAAAGTGGAAAAGTTGGGAGCAGGAGAGATATTACTTACCAGCAAGGATAAAGATGGGACCAAAGAAGGATATGATATTGAACTAACCAAGATGGTCTCAGAAAATGTTAATATTCCCATTATTGCTTCCGGTGGCGCTGGCAAACCAGAACACTTGTATGAGGTGTTAGTTAAGGGGAAGGCGGATGCTGCTTTGGCTGCCTCTATATTTCATAAAAAAGAATATTCTATATCAAAAGTTAAAGAATTTTTAGGACAAAGAGGAGTAAAAATAAGACTGGCGAAGGAGAAGGTGAAGGGTGAGATGAATAATGAATAAAAGCGAAATTTTGAGTCAAGTAAAATTCAATAAAGAAGGGTTAATACCAGTTATAATTCAGGATGAGATGACCAAGCAGGTTTTAATGTTAGCTTATATGAATAAGGAATCTTTTGAAAAAACTTTAGAAGAAGGAAGAACTTGTTTTTACAGTAGGAGCAGAAGGAAATTATGGTTCAAAGGTAATACTTCGGGGAATATTCAGTCGGTAAAAAAGATTGTCTTAGATTGTGACAATGATACCTTGTTAATTTTGGTAGAGCAGAAAGGGGTTGCCTGCCATACCGGGAATTATTCCTGCTTTTTTAAAGAGATTAAAGATGGTAAAATAAAAGAAATTAAACTTAAATCTCCTTTCCTTTTACAAAAAGAACAGGCAGAGGGGACAAAATTTTCTCAAAAAGAAGACAGGAGCGAAACATCAGAAACAAACAGTGAGATTATTAATGAGTTATATCAGGTAATCCAAGATAGAAAATTGAATTACCAAAAGGATTCCTATGTTTGTAAATTACTAGCTAATTCTGAGGATTTATTACCCAAGAAGATAGGGGAAGAGGCAGCAGAAGTTATTATTGCCCTTAAAGACAAAGAAAAAAGTGCAATTATATATGAAGTAGCTGATCTCTGTTTTCACACCTTGGTAGCTTTGGGTAATTTCAATATTTCTCCTCAAGAAATATTTAAAGAATTAAAAAGAAGAAGAAAATGAGGTGATAAAATGGAAAATTATCCTCGTTGGAGGGATGAATTAACTGACCGATTATTTAAGGCTATATTACTCCTGAACAATGAAAAGGAATGTTACAGCTTCTTTGAAGACTTAGTTACCATTAACGAGATTAAGGAATTAAGCCAAAGGTTGGAAGTAGCTCGAATGCTAAATGATGGCTTTACTTATGAAGAGATTGCACATAAAACAGGAGCAAGTTCAGCAACTATTAGCCGGGTAAAAAGATGTTTAAACTATGGGGCTGATGGTTATAAATTAATTTTAGAAAGATTATTTGGAAAAAAGAAATAGATAATTAAGTAGAATAAATAAAAAGGATTTTTAAAATATACTTTGTGCAAAAAATTACTTGACGAAATAGTTATTATTTGTTAAATTAAGTAAGTTATTAATACAAATAAAATATGGTATAATAAAAAAGAGATTCGGTAAAAGGGAGTTTTGTTGAATTGGGTGGAGTGTAGTACCGAAAAAAATTATTAGTCCCAGCTAGTATTAGCAATGATAGTAATCAATGCTAGCAAGGGATTTTTTTATATTTTAACATTATATCAAAAATAAATTAAAATAAGGAGAAGAAAAATGTATAAAAAATTATTCATTCCCGGACCTACTCATGTTACTGAAGATGTCCTGCAAAAGATGGCTACTCCCATGATTGGTCATCGGACCAAGGAGGCTTCCATTTTGCAAAAAGGTATCAGTGATAAGTTAAGAAAGCTGATGTATACGCAAAATGAGATTCTATTATCTACCTCTTCCGGCAGTGGCCTAATGGAGGGAGCTGTTCGTTCCTGTACACAAAAAAGAGCAGCAGTATTTTCCTGCGGTAATTTTGGCAATCGTTGGTTTACTATGGCAGAAGAGAATAATGTCCCTGCCGATAAGTTTGAAGTAGAATGGGGTACCCCTAATCTTCCCGAACAGGTAGATAAAGTTCTCTCTACCGGTAAATATGACCTTATCACTGTAACCCACAATGAAACCTCAACCGGTATAATGAATCCGGTAGGAGAGATTGCTGAGGTGATGAAAAAATATCCTGAAGTAATATTCTGCGTAGATGCGGTAAGTTCTTTAGGTGGAGCTAAGATAGAAGTGGATAAGTGGGGAATTGATATCTGTATAACCTCCAGCCAGAAGTGTTTGGGTTTACCTCCCGGTCTTTCTCTTTGCTCTATATCGGAAAAAGCCCTGGGGGCAGCTAAAAAAGTTGAATTCAGAGGAACTTACTTTGATCTTTTGCAGATATATAATTGCATTCAAAAGAAAGATTACCAATATCCCTCTACACCTTCTTTGCCCCATATGTTTACCCTGGATTATCAATTGGATAAGATATTAAAAGAAGGTCTGGATAATCGCTTTGCCCGTCATACCCAAATGGCTAATTATGTTAGAGGTTGGGCAAAAGAAAAATTTGCTCTCTTTGCTCAGGAAGAATTTGCCTCTAATACGGTGACCTGTGTAAAGAATAACAGAGAAATTAGTGTGGGTGATTTAAATAAAGATTTAGGTGAAAGAGGTTTTATGATTTCTAATGGTTATGGAAAACTAAAAGAGAAAACTTTTAGAATAGCCCATATGGCTGAACTTACCCTTAGCGATATTAAAGAGCTTCTTTCTAATATAGATGATATCTTAGGATTATAAAGGTGAATAAAATGATTAAAATATTAGTGACTGATGGAATGGATAAAGGCGCTGTTCAGACCTTAAAGGATATGGGCAACGAAGTGACAGAACAGTTCTTTGAGCCCGAAGAGTTAAAAGAACAGGTGAAGAATTTTAATCTAATGGTAGTGCGTTCAGCTACCAAAGTAAGAAAAGAGATTATCGATTCTGCCCTACAAACCGGAAATTTGAAACTGATTATTCGAGGTGGAGTAGGAGTGGACAATATAGATGTAGATTATGCCGAATCAAAAGGAATAAAAGTTCGAAATACTCCCAAGGCAAGTAGTTCAGCTGTGGCAGAGTTGGCTTTGGGTCATATGTTTTCTCTGGCTAGATTTATTGGAATTGCCAATGCTACTATGAGAGAAAGTAAGTGGAATAAAAAACAGTATAAAGGGATAGAACTTTCCGGTAAAACCTTAGGGCTTATAGGATTTGGTAGAATTGGTCGGCAATTAGCTAAAAAAGCTAAGGCCTTAGAGATGAAGATTATCTATAATGATATCTTAGGGCCAGCCAAAGATTGTCCCGAATATTCTTTTGTTTCCCTGGATAAACTTCTGGCTGATTCTGATTTTATCTCCTTACATGTACCGGCTAATAAAGATAAATCTCCCGTGATTGACAAAGCAGAATTTACCAAAATGAAAGATGGAGTATATCTTATTAATTGTGCTCGGGGGAGCGTGGTCGATGAGGTAGATCTACTGGAGGCCTTAAATTCCGGAAAGGTTGCCGGGGCGGGGATTGATGTATTTCCCGAAGAACCTCCCCAGAATTTAGAGTTGATAAGACACGAAAAAGTTTCAGTAACTCCCCATATTGGAGCATCTACCAAGGAAGCTCAAAAGAGGATCGGGGTCGAGATTATTTCCATTATTAAAGAAAATTTTTAAATAAAAAGGGAGAAAAAAATGCCAGTAATCAAACCATTTAAAGCTTTCAGGCCTCAACCAGAGCTAGTAACCAAAGTAGCATCACCGCCTTATGATGTTTTAAATAGCGAAGAAGCCCGTCAATTAGTGAAAGACAATCCTTATTCTTTTCTTCACGTTAACAAAGCAGAGATAGATTTAGACTCTTCCGTTGACCATTATGACCAGAGAGTATATGCAAAAGCCAGCGAGAATCTTAATAAGTTGATCAAGGAGAAAGTGTATTTGCAGGATGAGCAGGAGAAGATTTACATCTATAGGCAAATAATGAAAGGAAGAGCTCAAATCGGATTGGTGGTCTGTGTTTCTATTGATGATTATCTTGAAGGAAAGATTAAAAAACATGAAAATACCCGGGAAGATAAAGAAAAGGACCGCATGAACCATATTGATTTTACTAACGCTAATACCGGGCCGGTTTTTTTTACCTATAAAGCAAAAGACGAGATAAAGCAAATTGTAAATAGATGGACTAAAGAAGAAAACCCCGTATATGATTTTACCTCGGAGGATGGAATTACTCATACCTGCTGGGTAATCAATGACAAGTCAACAATTCAGCAATTAGTAGAATCCTTTGCCGGAATTAATTATCTCTATATTGCCGATGGCCACCACCGGGCAGCAGCAGGGACTAAGGTAGGGCTCAAGAGAAGAGAACAGCTTAAAAATTATACCGGGAAAGAAGAGTTTAATTACTTTTTATCTGTTCTTTTCCCTCATGATGAACTATATATTATGGGCTACAATCGGGTAGTAACTGATTTAGCAGGAAGTTCCGAAGAAGAATTTATTCAGAAAATATCCGAAAAATTTAGTATTGAAAAATATAAAGAGGAAGGTTCTTATAGAGCGGAAGCAAGACATACCTTTGGTATGTATTTAGATAACTGCTGGTATAAAGTAACTGCTAGACCGGGGACTTTTGATGAAGATGATGTAGTGGATAGTCTCGATGTTTCGATACTGCAAAATAATTTGCTTACCCCTATTTTGGGAATCAAAGACCCCCGAACAGACCAGAGAATAGAATTTATAGGAGGAATCAGAGGTTTGGAGGAATTAGAGAAAAGAGTAAAGGCTGGAATGAAAGTAGCTTTTTCACTGTATCCTACTTCCATAGAAGAACTAATGAAAGTAGCTGATGCAGAAAAATTAATGCCTCCCAAATCGACCTGGTTCGAACCAAAACTGCGCAGTGGAATTTTTATTCATAAACTATAGACAGTATATAGCATATAGTATATAGTAAAGAAAATAGCGGATAACGTTAGATACAGTGGTGAGTAATAAGTAATTTGTAATATGTTGGAACTTGATTCATCAAGCTCACCGAAAAAAAATATAAGAACATGCGGGTCGGATAAATCCAGCTCCTAAATCAAAATCATAACTCGTATGACAGATTATAATAGGAAAAAATAGCTGATAAGTAGGGGCGTATTGCATACACCCCCTTACATTAAAAAGGAAAACATTTTATTTTGAAAGCAGATATGAATATTAAAGAAGAAATAAAAGAACAATTAAATAAGCGACCCTTATTGCTCGATGGAGCAATGGGCACTATGCTCCAATCATATGATCTTAGATCGGGAGAGTGTCCAGAAGAATGGAATATATCTCATCCTCAAGTAGTGCAAAAAATTCATCAAGAGTATATAAAGGCTGGAGCGGATGTGATACTGACTAATACTTTTGGTGCTAATAGAATTAAATTAAGTAGCTTTAACAAACAAAATGATGTTATAGAGATAAATAAGTTAGCAGTTAAAATTGCTAAGGAGGTTATAAAAAGTGTAAGAGAGCCGGAAAGGAAAGTGCTGTTAGCGGCGTCGGTGGGCCCAACCGGCAAGATATTAGAACCATATGGAGATTTAAAGGTAAGTGAGGTTTATAAAAACTATAAAGAACAGGCAGTTATTTTAGAGAAAGCAGGCGTAGATTTAATAATATTAGAAACTTTTTATGATCTTGAAGAAATAAAAGCCGCCCTTAAAGCAGTAAAAGAAAACACTGATTTAATGGTTATCGCTTCAATGACTTTTGATAATAATTTAAAGACTATATATGGAATTGACCCGGAAAGAGCAGTGATGGTTCTTGAAAATGAAGGGGCAGATGGAGTAGGAGCTAATTGTGGAACCGGTCCGGAAGTTTTGTATAAAGTCTTAAAAATAATGAAGAAAGTAAGCAAGACTTATTTAATGGTTGAGCCTAATGCGGGTATGCCTGAACTGGTTAAAGGTAAAGTAGTATATCCTGCATCTCCAAAAATAATGACTGAATATACTGAAAAATTTGTTAAGTTAGGATTAAATTTAATTGGTGGATGTTGTGGTACTACACCTTTACATATTAAGGCAATGTCGAGTAAAATTAAAAATTAATT
>CAZXYB010000036.1:0-8369 GCA_964644855.1 uncultured Atribacterota bacterium
ACTTTTAAGATTTTCCCCAAGACTAATGGAAGCAAGTTCTCCGGCTCTACCAGCAGAATAAATAGTTTTTCCTATGTAAATTAGTCCATTTAAAAATGTTCCTGTAGTTAAAATTACAGTAGGAGAAAATAATTTAAGACCACTTTGAACTATTACTCCTTGTATTTGATGATTATTTACTATTAGCTCGCTAACCATTTCTTGTTTTAAATCTAAATTTTCCTGGGTTTGGATAGTATGTGTCATCTCTTGCGAATATCTTTTTTTATCTACCTGTGCCCGAAGAGCCCACATAGCAGGACCTTTACTGGTATTTAACATTCTGATATGAATTGTAGTCTTGTCAGTGTTTTTGGCTAATTCTCCTCCCAGGGCATCAATTTCTCTTGCTACATGGCCTTTCCCCGGTCCCCCTATAGAAGGATTACAAGGCATCAGAGCGATATTTTCTATATTAGAAGTTATAAGGAGAGTTTTAGCCCCTATTCTAGCAGCTGCTAAAGCGGCTTCACAACCAGCATGGCCGGCACCTACCACAATTACCTCATATTGATATTGCTTCATTTTTTCGGTCTCTCCCTTATTATGAGTCGAAATTATATTCGTATTGCGTATTGCGTATCGAGTATCGCGTGAATCGTATCTCATATGTACTAGTTATCCAGTTACCCGGTTTGCCAGTTTACCGGCTAAGGATTAATTAACCAGTTATTAGTAAGGCAGGCGTATAGCAATACGCCCCTACTTACTGAAAACCGAGAACTGAAAACTGTCAGCTAAAACTTGTTTTAATACTAACGACTATTCACTATTCACTAACGACTAATTTATTTTTGCTTAGCATATTCTAATATATTTTAGTGCTTATCGCAAGTTAGAAAGGAAAGTATTGAGTATATAGTATCGAGTATCGAGTAAAAAACTAGGATTCAGATGTAGTGTAGGGGCACAATGAATTGTGCCCTTCTTTTATAATTCATAAAAAGGAGAAATGCCTACTATCCTACGGCTTTAAATATCATTGAGGGCGTATAGCAATATGCCTTTCTATGGGCAGACACAAGGTCTGCCCCCTACTTGTACCTTACGAACTTATTTTTCTTCTTCTTTTTTCATTATCCGTTATACGCTCCAAGCTATTTACATTCTGGCTTCTGGATCCTGGTTTCCGACTTCTATCCTATAAACTTGCAGCTCGAAACTTGTCACTTATTACTCATCACTAATTACTGTGTCTTACTATATACTCGATACTCGATACGAAATCTTTGTCGGTTTTTCTTGCCTGAAAAAAATTATTATGTTATACTTTTAAATGGAGAGATGACCGAGTGGCCGAAGGTGGTTGCCTGCTAAGCAATTGAGCGGGTTAAGGCCTGCTCCGAGGGTTCGAATCCCTCTCTCTCCGCCATTTTTATAGGATAAGAGGGCTCACTATATTGCATGATTTAAGAGAAAATCGCAGTATTTTTTATTACTCCATTGGTAAGACCAAAACAGATTATTCATTATCTATTCTAACTGAAGATGTTAAAAATTGCCTCAACCTTTTACAAGGTTGTGGCAATTTTTATTAATGAGATAAAAAGTATTTAAAAATATTATCTAAAGGGAGGAGAAATTATGAAATTAGACAGAAGTGATTTCGAAACGGAAAATTTAGTTGTTTGGGAGAAAATTATCAGAGAATTATTCCCCGTAGCTATCCCGAATAATTGTCTTTGGAAGGATATCGATAGTATAATTTCTGTTCTTAGCAAATTAGGTTCTGCAGATAATTTAAATCATACTCTATTTCCCGCTGGTGGAGGCCATGATTTAACCGGGGCAAAAAGATCATCAGAGAAAAGGTGTATTGAATTTAATACCCCAAATTCAGTGAGGATTGTTAAACCGAAAGTATTGGAATTTAATTATTTCCCCAATAATGCAGTTTGGGCTTATTTCCGCTTGGAAACTGCTGCTTTAAAGCCGATTACCCCTAATATTAACCCATCTTTTATAAAAGAAAAGGTAACCGAATTAGAGCCCGGTCATTATGTAGAAAAAGAAGTATGGGAGAAAGGTTATCTAGGATATAATGAAAAAGGCATGCGAATTCTACTGCCTAAAAATGCAAGAATAGTTTCCAGGTATTTTAAAGGCTCATTTGTTATATTTGCAAAAAATTCTCCTTATAATATAAATCACGTTACTTATGATGCCAGGCACGACAGGATGAATGGTAAAAAGTTTAGGCAATATATTGAGAAGTGTATAATAAAATTTAATGAGGAAAATTAAGTTATAAACAAATTCTACTTTACTCTATGATTCTATAGAGACTTAACATTTTCAAAAATAATTCCCATCAAAATAATTTCCATTTTTTAAATCATACACATACATAACGTTTTTTAAAAAACTTAAATACCTATCAACAAAATTAATACCATATTTTTTATTTTTTATGAAAAATTTTACTTAAATTTAATGGCTTGCTATAATATAAAAAATAAAATTTATTGTATCGGAATTTTATTTTTTAGTAAACCTTAATTAGTATCTCGTTTCTCGTAAAGATGGTTAGCCAGTTTGCCGGTTACCCGGTTGAAGAATTAAGATCAGGTTGGTTAACTGTATCAACTAAATCTCATCTTGCAACTAAGAACTCGTATTTGAAATTAGCGACTGGAATTAACTGGCAAAGTGGTAAACCGGGTAACTGGGTAACCAAGTAACTGAACAAAATTGCATCTTGTATCTGTATTAACGACTAACTAACGATTAATTTAATCTATCTAAACAGGAGGACAAATAACTATGAGTATACACATTGGGGCAAAAGAAGGGGAAATTGCCAGCACAGTTTTACTTCCCGGCGACCCCCTGAGGGCAAAATATATAGCGGAAAATTTCCTTACTGATGCTATTTGTTATAATGAGGTGCGTGGTATGTATGGCTATACCGGAACTTATGAAGGAAAAAGAGTTTCAATCCAGGGTACTGGCATGGGGGTACCTTCTATCTCAATATATTTAAATGAACTTATCTCCAGTTATAAAGTGGAAAATTTAATCCGAATTGGGAGTTGTGGCTCTATGCAGCCGAATATAAAAATCAGAGATGTTATATTGGCTATGAGTACCTCGACGGATTCACATATTAATAAAATACGCTTTAATGGTATGGATTATGCACCTACAGCAAATTACGACCTTTTAAAAAGAGCTAACGGTATTGCTGTAGAGAAAGGTATTTCGGTAAAAGTGGGGAGTGTTTTAACTACTGATACTTTTTATCACGATGACCCAAACTCCTGGAAACATTGGGCGAATTATGGGGTATTAGCGGTGGAGATGGAAACTGCTGTCTTATATACTCTGGCAGCAAAGTTTAAAGTTAATGCTCTTTCGATTTTAACTGTTTCTGATAGTTTAGTAACCAGAGAAGAGACCACTTCAGAAGAGCGTCAGAAAACCTTTAACCAGATGGTAGAAGTTGCCCTGGAATTAGCGGAATAATTAAAACCTTTAATCTAAAAAAATTCTGTCATAATTATTTTATAAGGGAGGATGGAAAAATTAAATTAACCGTTTTGGTAGATAATAACACTCTGATAGATCGATACTTTTTGGGCGAACCGGGAGTATCCTACTTTATTCAAGAGGAAGGACACAAAATATTGTTTGATGTAGGTTATTCAGATATTTTTATTAAAAATGCTCAGAAAATGAATATTCATTTTCGGGATTTAGATTACCTGGTTCTTTCTCATGGACACCTTGACCATACCTGGGGATTAACTTCCTTAATAAAATATTATACAGAAGCCTCGATAGAAAAAATAGATTATAATAAACTAACTTTAGTTGCCCATCCTTCTTCTTTTTTGGCGAAAAAAGTTAAAGGTCTCAAGCAGATAGGTTCTATAATTTCCCAGGAAGAATTAAGTAAACATTTTGAAATAAAATTAAGCAAAGTGCCGCTATGGCTAACTGATAGATTGGTTTTTCTGGGAGAAATAGAAAGAAAGAATGATTTTGAAGCAAAAAATCCAATCGGGAAGGTAGTAAAAGATGATTTTGAGGAAGATGATTATTCAATAGATGATTCTGCCCTGGCTTACCGCTCATCAAAAGGTTTGGTGATTATTACCGGTTGTTCTCATTCAGGGATTTGTAATATCGTAGAATATGCTAAAAAGGTTTGCAAGGATGATAGGATAATTGATATAATCGGAGGATTTCATTTGCTTAATCCGGGGAAGAAACAGTTAGAAGGTACTTTGAAATATTTGGAGAAAATCAAACCTCACGAAGTGCATGCCTGCCATTGCACTGATTTAAAATCCAAAATCGCCTTATCTCGAGTGCTAAATATTAAGGAAGTAGGAGTAGGTCAAACTTTAAAATTTTGATAAATAATTAAGATAAAATGTAAGTTAAAATTAAAGTGGGAGATAAGAAAGGTAATCTTTATCTTTCTGGAAAAGTTTTATAGAAGAAAAAAAGATAACACAACGATTTTGGGAAATAGATTTCCTGCGGGGGATTGCCATTATAATGATGGTGCTCTATCATTTGCTTTATAATTTGCACTATTTTGCTCATTATAATGTTAATGTTTATTCCGGTTTTTGGATGTATTTTGCGCGGGTAACTGCTACGACATTTATTTTTTTAGTCGGAGTATCTCTTACTATCAGTTTTTCCAGGACTAAAAAAATTCATAAAGATAAAAATAAATTATTCATAAAATATCTTCGAAGAGGTTTGAAAGTATTTTCCTGGGGTTTGATTATGACCCTGGTAACGCGAATATTTTTAGGTAAGTCCTTTGTGATTTTTGGTATACTTCATCTTATCGGAATTTCCATTATTTTAGCTTACCCTTTTCTGAAACTACGCTATTGGAACCTATTAATTGGTTTGCTTTGTATATTTTTGGGGGCATATCTAAAGGGTTTTACTTTTAATTTTTATTGGCTGTCATGGTTAGGGTTTAGGCCAGCTCAATTTTATTCAGTTGACTATTTTCCCCTTTTACCCTGGTTTGGAGTAGTTTTAATGGGGATATTTTTGGGTAATTTACTCTATTCGGATTCTGCTCGAAGATTTCAACTTGCCGATATTTCTTCCTTTTCAGGGATAAAAGTGCTCTGTTTTTTAGGAAAACATTCCTTGCTAATTTATTTGCTTCATCAGCCCTTAATAATTGCAGTACTCTATCTTTTCGGCATAGTAGATCTAAATTTACTATAAATTTCTCTCTTTTTAAACTATTTATAGGTAAAAAGTTCTTCAATATCTTAATCTTATGGAAAATAAATTATAACAAATAGATTATTTGAGGTTTCTTACTATTTTATTAAATTGATCTCCCCGGTCAAATTCATTTTCAAACATCCCAAAACTGGCTGCTGCAGGGGAAAGAAGAATAATGTAATTTGCTTGTGCTTCTTGTAAAGCTGCTTCGACTCCCACTTTTAAGTTTGAAGTAAGGATAATTTTATCTGGATCAAGGTGTTTTTTTAAGGCAGAAAGTATTTTCTGGGAGGCGTCGTAAGCGGGATGCTGCAGCAGGATAATCTTTTTAATTTTTTTATTTTGTCCAACAGCTATCCCCAATTTTTCATAATCTAATTTTTTGTCTTTGCCGCCCAAGATTAAAATAATCGGTTGTTCGGTGAAAGATTCTAAAGCGGCTAAAGTTGCCTCGGGAGTAGTGGCACAGGTGTCATTATAAAATTTAATTCCTCTAAATTCACCGACAAATTCTAATCTGTAGGGAATTCCGGGGAAATTTATTAAGGCTTTTTGAATAATTTCACCCGGGATATTATGTATAAAGCCCACCGTGCTTGCTGCTAAAATATTCTCCAGATTATGTAACCCGGGGAGAGGAAGATCGGAGATTTTAGCAAAGGTCGTTTTATATTCTTCTGACTGAAAGATTAACTTATTATTTTCTATATAACACCCAGGTTCTATCTTTTCTTTAGTACTGAACCAGTATATCTTAGAGTTAGCTTCTTTATTAACCTGGCGAGTTTCTTTATTATCAAAATTTATTACTAAATTATTATTTGATTGTTGATATTTAAAAATTAATTTCTCTGCTTGTGCGTATTTTTCAAAATTAGGATAGCGGTCTAAGTGGTCAGGCAGGATATTGGTTAAAACTGCGGTTTGGGAACTAAATTTACGATTTTTTATCCCCTCCATCTGCCAGGTAGATATTTCTAAAATTACCCAGGTTTGGGAGTCGATTTTTTCTAAAATATCCAAAACGGAGATACCGATATTGCCGGCTAAAATTGTATCTTTTTGAGCTTCTTTGAAAATATTATAAATAAGTTGAGATACAGTACTTTTGCCTTTTGTTCCGGCAACGGCAATTATCTTTTTAGAAGGGCAAAATTGGAAGAAAAGCCCTAAATCAGTTTCTATGGGAATTCCATGAGTTCGAGCGATTTTTAAATACTTTGAATTATGAGGAACATCCGGGTTTTGAATTACCATATCCGTATTGATAAAATCTTCTTCTCTATGTTGGCCTAAGACATATTTAATATTGAAATCTTTTAATTTTTCTAAAGAAGGCTCAAGCTCTTCTTTAGTCTTTAAATCTGTAATTAAAATTTTAGCACCGGTTTTTACTAAAAACCGAGTAACTCCCAAGCCGCCTTGATTTAATCCCAATCCCATTATAGTAATTCTTTTATCTTTTAAATCTTTAGGATTTTTTATCATTCGAAATATAATTCCTTTTTAATCTATTTTTCTTTAATAAAATTAAAAAACCTGCTTTCTAAATATAACAAAATTAAACTAATATTTCAATTAATAAAATTCGTTTTGTCAGTATTGAGCATGTTAGCATATTGCGTACAGCGTTTAGCTTATAGAATACAGTGATGAGTAATAGCTTAAGGGTTACGGGTTACAAGCTGCTAATTTTTTCTGTCTCCTGAATTCTAATTCCCTCTTTCTTAACTATACGCTATACGCTGTACGCTCCACGCTATATAGGTTTTGAATTATGGTTTTTCGCTTTTCGTTTTAAATTTTTAGTTGCATACTGAAAACTTGTATTTATACTAACGACTATTCACTATTCACTAACGACTAATAAATTTGACTAAGAATTTAAATTATAATAGAATCAATAGAGAACTTTTATTTTAAATGTGCGCCCGTGGCTCAATTGGATAAAGCGACTGACTACGGATCAGTAGACTGGGGGTTCGAGTCCCTCCGGGCGCACCAATATCAATACTTCCGGAAAGTCTTCATTAAAAATATGCCAAAAAATAATGATAAAGATATTAGCTTGATGCAAGAAGCCTTGAAAGAGGCAGAAATCGCTTATTCCCGTCAGGAAGTACCGGTCGGAGCGGTAGTTGTATATCAAAACAAGATAATAGGCCGGGCTCATAATCAGAAAGAAGAGTTACAGGATCCTACTGCTCACGCTGAGATATTAGCAATCCAACAAGCTGCTAAATACTTAAGAAGTTGGCATTTAGAAGATATTGACCTTTATGTTACTTTGGAACCCTGTCCGATGTGTGCCTATGCTATGCTTCAGGCTAGAATTAAAAGATTAATATTTGGTACTCCGGACCCTAAAGCCGGAGCAGCAGGCAGCATCATTAACATCGTACAAGATAAGAGGTTTAATCATCAAATGGAAGTAGTAAGCGGAGTATTAAAAAAGGAATGTAGCTTAATTTTGCAAAAATTCTTTCAGGAAAGACGGTGAGTTTAAGCGTTAGTTACTTGGTTAGCTGGTTAATTAGTTTAGTATTAATTTTTCAATATTCTCATTCCCCAACTAGTTAACCAGGTAACCAACTAACCAGTTAACGAATAAGGAGAGGTGGCTGAGCCCGGCTGAAAGCGCTCGACTCGAAATCGAGTAGGCGGGTAATCCCTGTCTCGCGGGTTCGAATCCCGCCCTCTCCGCCAAAATCGGTAGTTTTTAAATTGATAAAATTTAGTGAGATAATCAGAAAATTTGACAAAAAATTATTTTTGACACCAATGATTATTAGGGTTATTATTTATTAGGCAGAAAAAGATAAAGGAGAGGTACCGAAGTGGTCATAACGGGTTCGCTTGGAGAGCGATTGGGCGGCCATAAGCTGTCTCGCGGGTTCGAATCCCGCCCTCTCCGCCAGTATTTAATGTTTTTTTAAGTAAATATTTTTAGATTAAATAAGATAAGTGGTCGTGCTAGACGGGGAGTTAGCGGTGTCCTGTAACCTGCAATCCGCTACAGCAGGGTTGAATTCCTACCCGAGGTTTTATCCTTTTGGGGCCGGCTAAAATAAGTGGTGATGAAGATTGGGCCCTGTGCAGCAAAGAATTGTGAACTCCGTCAG
>CAZXYB010000037.1:0-8310 GCA_964644855.1 uncultured Atribacterota bacterium
AATTGTAACAATTATTATTCCAATGATCAGATATGCAATAAATGTAATATTTAATAAGAGAAGAAAAAATTCATCAAATCTCAATAATTGTTAGTATAAGTGTAAAATTTAGTGATACAGTTAAGAAAAAATAATAAAATTATTAGGTTAGTGTAAACTTTAGTGGGGTACTTAGAGGAAAAATTATTAGCTAAAATTTGACAAAATTTATAAATGATGATAAAATTCTTAAAAATTGAATATGCCTACAGAAGTGTGTCTAGGGTTCCGTTTAATTAATTATTAGAGTCTGGACCAAGCGATGCAAGGCATTTAATTATTATTAAATGTTACACTTTTGGGATAAAAGCCTGAGAGATAGGTTCTGTTAATACTAACAATACCTATCTCTCAGGCTTTTTTATAAATAAAAGCGTTTAATGCTTTAATTAAATAAAGAAATAAAGAATAATATTTATCTTAATGGATAGCATGGAGAATTATGAATAATTTAGATTATGAAGATTATTTAAAAACATTAAACAAAATAAGTAGAGCTATAACTTCTGACCTTTACCTTGAGGACATATTAAAACTTATCGTAACCTTAACTGCAAATGTAATAAAAGCAAAGGTTTGTAATGTGTGGTTAATAGATGAAAAAAAACAAGAATTTAATATTAAAGCTACTCAATCAATGCATCAGGAATATCTGAACAAAAAAACCATAAAATTAAATGAAGGCGTAGTAGGATTGGTAGCTAGAGAAAAAAAACCAAAGATAATTTTTGATGTATTAAAAGAGGAACAATACAAAGAAAAAAAACTTGCCAGAAAAGAAGGTTTAGTTTCTATGGCAAGCATCCCTATGATGGTAAAAGATAAGGTTATTGGCGTACTTAATGTTTATACAAATAGGCCTTATGAATTTACCAAAGCCGAGGTTATTCTTTTAAGCACCATTGCCAATCAGGCAGCAGTAGCTATTGAAAAAACTGAATTAATAGTTAAGACTAAAATAATTAAGGAAGAATTAGATACCAGAAAAAAAACAGAGAGAGCAAAAGGAATATTAATGGAAGAAAGGAACATAAATGAAAGCGAGGCTTTTTCTTTAATCAGAAAATCTAGTATGGATAAACGAATCTCTATGAAGGAGATTGCCGAAGCCATAATACTTTCTTATGAAATTCGGCAAATAAAATGAAATAATATATCCCAAACATAATATGAAAGATAATTAAATAATTTAATTGTATAGGAATTTCCTTTTTCCGTAAGCCCTAATTAGCATATAGTAATAAAACGAAAAATGAAAAGCGCAAAACGTAAAACCATAGCTTAAAATTAAAAATTTAAATATATTGTTTTATCTATTGATTTCCATCTTTCTTATCTTGCATGCTATATAGCAAAAATGAAAAGATAAAGAAGCAAAAACAGAACTTAAAATTTAGTACTGAGAGAGAAAGTTTTAAGTTTTGAATTATGGTTTTTCGCTTTAAATTTTAAATTTTTAGCTATATACTAAAAATTTAAAAATTGTATTTGAAACTAACGACTAATTTAAGTTTCTACAAGGGAGTAGAATAAACGGCAAAGAAGCCTAATTATTTCAACAAGGCCAAAGAAGTCCTTTTTTGACAATGTTTGTCTTAAGGAGGCTTCTTATTTTTTTTATGAGTAGGCCTTCGTATTAAAGTAACAAAGAGAAAACAGGAGGTGGTATGCTTTTATTCTATTCTTAATATTAAATGTTAAATATAAAAACATTTATGGTAATCCAAGAAATTCTACTATTTAGGAGGGAAAATAATAATGGCAAATCAAATAGATACTTTTGAAATGTTACAAATGCAGTTAGAAAAGGATGCTAACAAAATAGATGCTTTTAAAGCAGCACAAATACAGTTAAAAAAAGCTGCCAATAAAATGAATTTGGATCCTAACATTTTAGCCCAACTCAAAGAACCAGAAAGGGTATTGATGGTTTCTATCCCGGTAAAGATGGATAATGGAGCGGTGAAAGTATTTACCGGTTTTAGATCACAATATAATACTGCTCGAGGACCAGCAAAAGGTGGAGTAAGATATCATCCTGATGTTAGTTTAGAGGAAGTGAAAGCTCTCTCTGCCTGGATGACCTGGAAGTGTGCTGTTGTGGGAATTCCTTATGGTGGAGCCAAGGGAGGAGTAATTTGTAATCCAAAAGAAATGTCAGATGGGGAACTAGAAAGACTTTCCCGAAGATATATCTATGAGATTTCATCTATTATCGGTCCTAAAAAAGATATTCCTGCACCCGATGTTTATACTACCCCCAAGATTATGGGTTGGTATATAGATACATATAATAAACTTACTGGAGAGGCAAGTTTTTCCACTATAACTGGGAAGCCTTTAGAATTATGGGGTTCAGAGGGTAGAAAAGAAGCTACTGCTCGTGGTTTATCTTATACGGTAGAAGTAGCTACTGAACAGCTAAATGTCAACCCTTCAGAGGCCACAGTAGTAATTCAAGGGTATGGGAATGCCGGTTCAATCTCTGCTAAAATACTTAATGAACAGGGATATAAAATTATCGGGGTTAGTGATTCTAAAGGTGGAGCCTATAATCCTCAAGGAATTGATCCGTCAGAAATATTAGATTATAAAACTAAAACAACTACGGTTAAAGGTTTTCCTAAAGCAGAATTCATTTCCAACAAAGATCTATTAGAATTGGAATGTGATGTTTTAGTGCCGGCAGCCTTAGAAGGGGTAATTACCAAGAAGAATGCAAACAATATAAAAGCAAAAATTATAGCTGAAGCTGCTAATGGGCCTACCACTCCGGAAGCAGATGAAATATTGTTCCAAAAGGGAGTTTATGTAATTCCCGATATTTTAGCCAATTCTGGTGGTGTTACTGTATCTTATTTTGAATGGATACAAGGTCTTTATGGCTATTTCTGGGATGAAGAAAGGGTGAATAGAAGATTAAAAAAGCTAATAGTAAAGGCATTTAATGAAGTATCAAAGCTTGCTCAAAGGGAGAAAATAGATAACCGGACCGCAGCATACATATATGCTGTATCACGGGTAGCGGAAGCAATGAAAGTGCGAGGAATTTGGCCCTAAATTTTTTGAGGTTAATCTATTTATTAAATAAAGTCTAATTGGACTAAAGGAGGATAGTAAGATGGCGAAAGTAGAATTTAGTAAGCGTACCAATCTTATAGAACAGGCTGTATATAAACATAGTCTTCAGGATATACCAGAACCAAATCTTTACCGGGAGATAATGTCATATAAAGAGATACCTAGGATAACTTTCAATCATAGACATGTTCCTATGGTTGTTCCTGATGAAATCTGGATTACTGATACAACCTTTAGGGATGGGCAGCAGTCTCGGTCTCCTTATACAGTGGATCAGATGCTGAGAATTTTCGATTTTCTTCATGAACTTGATAATGAATCAGGAGTAATAAGACAGACAGAATTTTTTATCTATTCCAAAAGAGATAGGGAAGCGGTAGAAAAATGTCTGAGTAAAGGATACCTGTATCCTGAAGTGACAACCTGGATAAGGGCTAAGGAAGAGGATTTTAAATTGGTTAAGGAGATGGGCATAAAAGAGACAGGGATATTAGTCCCTTGTTCTGATTATCATATATTTAAAAAGCTTAATCTTAGTCGGAAACAGGCTGTAAAATTATATATTTCTATTGTAAAATTAGCCCTGGAGAATGGGATAATTCCCAGGTGTCATTTTGAAGATATTACTCGGGCAGATTTTTATGGTTTTGTTGTTCCGTTTGCGAATGAGCTTATGAAACTTTCCAGACAAACGAAAATGCCTATCAAGATAAGGGCTTGTGATACTTTAGGTTTAGGCGTTTCTTACCCGGGAGCAGCCTTACCGCGATCTGTGCAGGGCATTATTTATGGACTTCGGCATTATTCCGAAGTTCCCTCTGGATGGATTGAGTGGCATGGGCATAACGATTTTTATAAAGTCGTAACCAATTCCACTACAGCCTGGCTTTATGGTGCCTCAGTTGTGAATACCTCTCTTTTAGGGATAGGGGAAAGAACCGGTAATTGTCCTCTAGAAGCAATGGTTATTGAATATGCTCAACTTAGAGGGACGACAAAAAATATGAAATTAGAAGTCATAACTGAGATAGCTAATTATTTCGAGAGGGAAATTAAATATCAAATACCGCCTCGAACTCCTTTTGTAGGGGATGCTTTTAATAAAACCAGAGCAGGAATTCATGCGGACGGAATATTAAAGGATGAAGAAATTTATAATATATTTGATACAGAAAGAATATTGAATAAACCTGTGGCAGTAACGGTTGGTTCGCATTCAGGGCTGGCTGGGATTGCTGTTTGGATGAATAAATATTTTAAATTAGAGGGAGAAAGAAGAATAAACAAAAGAGATCCGATGGTTTTAAAATTAAAGGAATACATTGACAAAGAATATGAAAAAGGGAGGGTAACTAGTTTTAGTGATAAAGAACTGGAATCTTTAATAACCTTCTTCGCTGAAGGAAGAGGACAGGGTAAAGGTGAAATGCCCGGTTTTGATTCATCGGATCCATAAGGAAGCGGATCGGATAAATCCGGTCCCCATATAATTAAAAGAAAAATAGAGGAACGGCGTGCCGTTCCTTCTTGTATTTGATTATAAAGTTTTCCCATAAAGGAGGTTTTTAATTTGCAATTAACGGTTGCACAAAAGATAATAAGTGAGCATTTAGTAAGAGGAAAGATGATTTCAGGAGAAGAAATAATATTAAGTATTGATCAGACACTTACTCAGGATGCTACCGGAACAATGGTATATCTACAGCTTGAAGCACTTGGAGTTAATAAGATAAAAACGAAAAAATCTGTGGCATATATTGATCACAATACTCTTCAAGCAGGACCTGAAAATGCTGATGATCATCTTTATATTCAGACGATAGCTAAAAAGTACGGAATATTTTTTTCAAGACCAGGCAATGGTATATGCCATCAAGTTCATTTGGAGAGATTTGCGATTCCTGGGCAGACGCTTTTAGGCTCTGATAGTCACACTCCCACTGCTGGTGGTATGGGAATGCTGTCTATGGGAGCAGGTGGGCTTGATGTGGCAGTAGCTATGGCTCAGGGAGAATACCATTTTACAATGCCTAAAATAGTAATGGTAAATCTGGTAGGGAAATTAAATCCCTGGGTTTCAGCAAAAGATATCATACTTGAACTTCTAAAAAGAGTAACAGTTAAAGGAGGAATAGGTAGGATATTTGAATATACTGGTGAAGGACTAAGAAATTTATCTATTCCCCAAAGAGCAACTATTACCAATATGGGAGCAGAATTAGGGGCAACAACTTCCATATTTCCGAGTGATGAAATTACCTATAATTTTTTAAAAGCTCAAAAAAGAGAGAAGGATTTTTTCGAAATAAAAGCTGATGATGGGGTAAATTACGATGAAGAGATAGAGATAAATCTTTCCCAATTAGAACCATTGGTGGCTTGTCCTGATAGCCCGGATAAAGTAGTATCCGTATCTTCCTTAAAGGATATTAAAGTTGATCAGGTAATTATAGGGAGTTGTACAAATTCTTCCTATGGTGATTTAATGAAGGTAGCGAAAATTCTCCGGGATAAAACCATTGCAAAACATGTTTCTTTGGCAATAGCGCCAGGGTCAAAACAAGTTTTATCCATGCTTGCTCAAAATGGAGCTTTGGCAACACTAATTATATCAGGGGCAAGGATTCTTGAATGTGCTTGTGGACCTTGTATTGGTATGGGACAATCTCCTCCTACAGATGGTGTATCTTTAAGAACTTTTAATCGGAATTTTAAAGGGAGATCTGGTACAATTTCAGCAAAAGTTTATCTAGTTAGTCCTGAAGTTGCTGCTGTATCAGTACTTACTGGTTATCTTACCGATCCCAGAGAATTTGGATTAAAGGATTATACCGAAATTGAAATACCCAAGACCTTTTTGACTAATGATAATATGATTATAGCGTCAGCTAACAACCATGAAGAGGTGGAGGTAATAAGGGGACCTAATATAAAACCGTTTCCCTTAGGTAAACCACTACTTCCAAAGATACAAGGGAAGGTATTAATTAAAGTAGGGGATAATATTACTACAGATCATATAATGCCCTCTCCAGCTAAGCTACTTCCTTACAGGTCAAATATACCTTATCTTTCTGATTATTGTTTAACTCTTTGTGATGAGAATTTTCCTAAAAGGGCGAAGGCAAATAAAGGGGGATTTATAGTTGGGGGAACGAACTATGGACAAGGCTCAAGCAGAGAACATGCTGCTCTTGTTCCTCTGTATCTGGGAGTAAAAGCTGTTTTGGCAAAATCATTTGCGAGAATACATCAGGCGAATCTTATAAATAATGGGATAATACCTTTGGTATTTGAAAATCCAAAAGATTATGATGATATAGAAGAGATAAAAGAACTTTTAATAGAAGATGCTATTTCCCAGGTTAAGGGTAAAACGATTAAGGTTAGAAATTTGACCAAGAATAAAGAATATAGGATGATTTTGGATATTACTCCCCGACAGAGAGAGATGTTAATTCAGGGAGGTCTTTTGAATTTAATAAGATTAAAAGAAAATATTAACGACTAATTTAATAGTAGGAGGCAATTTAAATGGCATATGATATTACTTTAATTCCGGGGGATGGGATTGGACCACAAGTGACGAAAGTTGCAAAAATGATTTTGGAAGCTAGTGGAGTAGAAATCAATTGGGAAATTGTAGAAGCTGGTGAAAAAGTTATAGAAAAATATGGCACACCTCTTCCTGATTATGTGATAGATAGCATCAAAAGAAATAAGGTGGCATTAAAAGGACCTGTTACAACACCTGTAGGTACAGGCTTTAGAAGTATTAATGTAGCACTAAGAAAAGCTTTAGACCTTTATGCCAATGTAAGACCTATAAAATCCTATAAGGGCGTACCATCAAGATATGAGGGCGTTGATTTAGTGGTAGTTCGAGAAAATACTGAGGGTTTATATTCTGGAATAGAGCATAAGGTAGGAGAAGATGCTGCTGAGAGTATAAAGATAATAACCAGGAAAGCGAGTGAAAGAATTGCAAAGTTTGCCTTTGAGCTGGCCAGAAAAGAAGAAAAGAAAAAAGTTACAGCAGTTCATAAAGCAAATATAATGAAATATACAGATGGACTTTTTTTAGATTGTGCTAAGAAAATTTCTCAGGAATATCCTGAGATAATCTTTGAAGATATAATAGTCGATGCGATGAGCATGAAGTTAGTTCAAATGCCTAAAGATTATGAGGTATTAGTTATGCCTAATCTGTATGGAGACATACTGTCTGATTTGGCAGCAGGATTAGTTGGAGGTTTAGGAGTAGTGCCAGGAGCCAACATAGGAGAGAGTGAGGTTGTATTTGAACCAGCACATGGGTCAGCTCCAGAATTAGGTTTGAATATAGCTAATCCAACAGCGGCAATCCTTTCGGGAGTAATGATGTTAAAGTATTTAGGTGAAAGTGAGGCAGCAGACCGGGTAGAAGAAGCTGTGGCAAAAGTATTAGCAGAAGGAAAATATTTAACTTACGATCTCGGTGGCAACACCGGGACAATAGAATATGCTAAGGCCGTTATGGTTGCTATAGAATAACTTTTACTATAGGAAGAGTTAACCAGGTAAAAATAAATCGAAAATGAAAAATATTTTTTATTTTATTGAGCCGCATAAAACTCCAGACTCCTGTCTGGAGATGTAGCGGCAGCCCGAAGGGCTCAAGCTCGTTTTTCGCTTGTAGTTAAAAGAAGCCCTAGCTCCTGCTGGGGGTTACTCCAATATCTCTTGCTACTTCACTAATTTTCTTTTTACGTTCGGTAACCAGTTTAATAATTTCTTCTTTGTACTCAGGTGTAAATCTTTTCTTTCCCATTAGCTTAACACTTCCTTTCATGTTATTATTATAGCAGACTTTCTATGTGTCCAGCTAATCGGGTACAGGTCATTATCTTATTCGAAGAAAAGCAGTTGATTTTAATATTCCTTTAATTACTAACACTCAGATTGCTAAAAGATTAGTAGAGGCAATAAGTAATGTAAATTTGGAAGATTTAAAAATTAAAAGTTGGGAAGAATATGATTAATTTTTTAATATGTTTTAATAATTTAAAAAAATTATTCCGTTTCCTTGACACGTAAAATGAATTGATATACTATATTTTTAAATTACGGGAGTATGTCTAGGGTTCCGTCCAATTAATTATGATTAGAGTCTGGACCGAGTGACATAAAATGTTAATACAAAAGTATTAG
>CAZXYB010000038.1:0-3747 GCA_964644855.1 uncultured Atribacterota bacterium
TAAAATGTCATCTTCTATCTGTTTTTTTAATAAATCCGGATGTTTAAAGTATTTTTCTTCTCTTATTTTTTGCAGTATATTAACTACTACTTTTTTATTATATATTTTTTTATTGAAGTTTATAATGTGAACTTCAATAGTGCGTTCCGTTTCTCTAAAAGTTGGTTTAACTCCGATATTCATTAACCCATGATATTTTCTATTATCAATATTAATTTCTACCAAATATACCCCGTTAACGAGAATAAGCTTATCTGGCGGTGTCTCGATATTAGCTGTAGCAAAGCTTAATAATTTCCTTCCTCTGTCTTTTCCGGAAACGATTTTTCCTGAAATTGTTATATCATGCCCTAATAGTTTTTTTGCTTTTTCGATTTCTCCCGATCTTATGTATTTTTTTATTATAGTACTACTGATTATAGTGTGATCTTCGGTTATTGGTTTTAATATGTTAGTTTTGAATTTATAAAACTTGCTATATTCTCTTAAAACATCCGTATTCCCTTTTCCCTGAAAACCAAATTTATAATTAAAACCTACAAAAAGCTCTTTTACCTGCAAACTATCAACTAATATTTTACTTATAAAATCTTCAGGCAGCATTTTGCTCATCTTATTATTAAATTTAATAATAAGAAAAATATCAACATCTGATTCTTTAATTAATCTTATTCGCTCCTCTAAAGTTGTTAACAAAAAAACATTGCTTTCCGGGTTAATTATTTTATCGGGATGAGGGTCAAAGGTTACAACAATACTTATTCCGTCATTCTTTTTGGCCTTGTTAACAGTTTGTTTAATCAATTTTTGATGACCTAAATGTACGCCATCAAAGACACCTAAAGCAATATATCGTTTTTTGTCCGGCAATATGATATTTTTCGAATATTTTATAACTTCCATAATTAAAGTATATAGTAATTTCCTTTTTTAATAAACTCTAATTCAAATTAGAATATAGTAATAAAATGAAAAACTAAAAGCGCAAAATTTAAAACCATAGCTCAAAATTTAAAAATTAAAGATATCTCCCGATTCGTTAATTATTTACTTATAGTTAATTAATTATTAGAATTCTGTTATTTAACTAGTTTTGTCTTGCATCTTGTATTTCAAGCTAACGACTAACGACTATTCACCAACGACTAGTTAAGAGTTTTGAATTATGGTTTTTCGCTTTTAGTTTTAAGTTTTTAATTTATTATTTATTATTTACATCGAATTAGCAAGATTAGGAATTTCTAAAAACCTTAACCGGCTTAAAGATAGTATTTTCCCCATCCTTTTTAATCGAAGTGCCAATTGACAGCAAATTACCTTTTACGTCAAACATTTTAACAAATTTATCTTTTCCTGTCTTTAGCTCTTCCGGAATTTTAACAATCTGTTCACTTGATATAACCCCGCCGTTTAAAGCGGTTCTAGTTGCTTCACTTTTTACAGTTATTTTATTTAATCCTTCAAGGGCGGAATCAATGCTAATAAGATATCGCTTAGCTAAGATTTTATCCTTTCTAAATTCCTCAAAATTTATCGAATCTTCAATGCTGAAATTACCAACCTCTCTTCTTATTAAACTCGATAAGTGCGCGCCGCAACCTAATTCATTACCTATATCGTTACATAATGTTCTAACGTATGTTCCTTTTGAACAAACAACTTCGAATTTAACTATAGGATTTACCCTTTGGCTATAATTTAATAAATTAAACTGATATATTTTTACTTCCCTGGGATTTCTTTTTACTTCTATTCCTTCCCTGGCGAGACGATATAATCTTTTTCCCTTATAATGGGCTGCTGAAAACATAGGAGGTATCTGGCTAATCGTACCTTCGTATTTTTTGAATATATCTCTAATCCTTTTTTCATCAATATCGGTGCCGACTTTCTTTTTCCCAATAATCTTGCCTTCTGCATCCTGGGAATCAGTACTTACACCTAAGATCATCTCTCCCTGATATTTTTTTTTCATACCTACCAAAAATTCAGCTATTTTTGTAGCTTTCCCCAAACATATCAATAGGACACCGGAAGCAGAGGGATCTAATGTCCCTGTATGCCCCACTTTAGAAATATTTAATATATTTCTAACTTCTTTCACGACTTGATATGAACTGATTCCCTTTGGTTTGCATATGTTTAAAATACCGTTCATTTTATATTACAATCATCTTTTCTATTATTATAGTATTTTTTATTTACTGTATATTATTTTCTAAACCAGCTAATCAATTTACCTATTTACCAATTAATATAATCGTTAGCATAAATTCAAGTTTTCACTTTTCAGTTCTCGGTTTACAGTTTTAAATAAAGAGATAAAAATAATCGGATTTAGTATTCTAGCTTCTGATTTTTTTAACCAGTTAACCAGGTAACTGATTTTTACATCCAAGGTGCTTAATATCCTTCATTAACTCGGATAGAATTTTATCTTTAATTTTATACATCTTTCCCGAGCATAAACAACCGGCAGCATTTGGGTGGCCGCCACCATTAAATTTTCCGGCAAATTTATTTACGTCAAAATTACCTTTGGAGCGAAAACTAATCTTTATTTTATTATCTTTAGTTTCTCTGAATAAGATTGAAATTTCAGTATTATCTAAAGTTGTGGCAACATCAATTATTCCTTCTATCTCTTCATCATTTGCTTTAGTATTATTTAACATTTTTCGGGTAATAGTTAGCCATGAAACATAATTAGAGTCTGTCACCTCT
This sequence comes from uncultured Atribacterota bacterium, assembly GCA_964644855.1. Lineage (GTDB taxonomy): Bacteria > Atribacterota > Phoenicimicrobiia > Phoenicimicrobiales > Phoenicimicrobiaceae > Sediminicultor. Next base: position 2,725 of record CAZXYB010000038.1, read on the forward strand.
AAAGTCGACAGAGCTTCTCCTAATAATTTTAATCCGGGATAGGTATTTCTATTATAAATATTAGCGGCAATTAAATGTGGCTTTATCCCAAAAGAAGTTAAATCGGCAGCTATATTAAATGTCTTTGAACTTACGTTTGAATATCTAAAGGATCCGGTATCAGTTAATATGGAGGTGAATAAACAGGTAGAAATATCTTTATCTAATAAATCTATATCTATATATCTAATCAATTCATAGATAATTTCTCCGACCGAAGAAACAGAACTATCCACATAATTTAAATCTCCGAAGTTTTCGTTGCTCGTATGATGGTCGATATTTATTACGGTTTTTATATTTCTAAATATTTCGTAGGTCTTTCCCATTCTTTTTACATTACTACAATCAAGTGCTATTCCCACATCTATGCTTTTCGTGTCAATATAATTATCCTTTAAATATTGCACTTTATTAACGCCGGGTAAATAATCATATACTTTTGGCAATTTACCCTGATTTAATATAATGGCTTTCTTCTTTAGTTTTTTTAATATGGAATAAAAGGCAAGTTCAGAACCAATTGCGTCTCCATCCAAATTTATATGAGAAGTTATTAAAAAATTATTGTTTTTCTTCAGTACTTTGCTAATCTCATCAAAACTATTCATTATTTTTATCTTTCTTTAAATTTAATTGTGGTTCATTAATTTCAGTAATTATTTTCATTAATTTATATTGGTGTTCCAAGTCCTTATCGATCATGAATTTTATATTCGGTACATATCTTATTTTTAAATCTTTTCCCAATTCACCTCTTATAAACTTTGTTGCATTTTTAAGTCCTTCTAAAGCTTTTCTTTTTTGTTTCTTATCATTTAAGATGGTCACAAAAACATCAGCATATTTTAGATCAGACGAAACCTTTATTCTAGTTATAGTGATAAATTTTATCCTTGGATCATTTATTTTTCGATATATTATATTGTTAATTTCCCTTATAAGAGACTTCTCTAACTGTTCGCTTCTTTTAGGTACTGGCAT
>CAZXYB010000038.1:3847-8198 GCA_964644855.1 uncultured Atribacterota bacterium
TCTTAAAATTTACTAATTGTAATTTATTTTGGTTTTCAATAAATTTTATTGCTTCGTTTAAAACATTACTAAGATATTTTTTATCATTTTCTATGCAAGCAATCCCCAAAGTTGTATTTTTCCAAAGACCATAATTATTTATTTCAGAAACTGAAACATTAAATTTTTTTCTTATTCGTAATTTTAAACCTTTTATTATACTTCTTTTATCTTTTAGTGAGTGACTATCCGGAAAATATAAATTTACGGTACAGGTTCCTAAAAGCATTTGTCTTTTTATCTTTCACTCCTGGATTTCCGCTTTCGGAAATGACAAAGGAGTTAATAATTTTACACTTTACGATCTATATTTTCAATATTCTGTCATCTTAACAATCTAACTATCTAACTCTTTCATCTTATTACTTATCACTCATTACTCATCACTGTATTTAGCTAACGACTATTCACTATTCACTAACGACTAATTTATTATTTTTCTTTAATTTCTTTAAAAGTATAAAATTCGAGTATGTCTTTTAATTTTATATCATTAAATTTTTCTACACCAATTCCGCATTCAAAGCCAGTATTAACTTCTTTTACATCTTCTTTAAATCTTTTTAGTGAAGAGACCTTACCTTCATACGTCAATTTACCGTCTCTTATTACTCGTACATTGTCATTATTTGATAGCTTCCCACTTAATACATAACTTCCTGCAATGGTGCCAATCTTAGGTATTTTAAACATTTCCCTTACTTCTGCTTGCCCGCATATATATTCCTCGAATTTTGGTTTTAATAAACCTTTTGAAGCGGACTTAATTTCATCTATTAGATTATATATAATTTTATATAATCTAATATCTACCTTCTCGGACTTAGCTATTTTTTGGACATTAGCATCAGGGCGAATATTAAAACCAATTATTATTGCCTTGGAAGCACGGGCTAACATAACATCCGTTTCGTTAACATTTCCGACACCTGCGTGTATTAAGTCAATTTTTACTTCTTCAATTTCATTTCTTATCTTTTTTATAGCCTCCTGCAGAGCATCCAGAGAACCTTGTGTATCCGTCTTTAAAATTATATTTAACTTATCTATCTTTCCTTCTCTTATCTCTAAAAATAAATTGTCCAAAGAGAGTTCTGATTTTTCTACTATTTTACTTCTTCCATCATCCTCCCTTTCGCTAATTATAATTTTAGCGAGCTTATCATCGGGTACTATTTGGAAGTAATCACCAGCTAAAGGCATTTTACCAAAGCCTATAATCCCAACCGGAGTTGAAGGTCCTGCTTTTTTAATGCTTTTTCCCTTGTCATCAATAAGGGTTCTGATTTTCCCACAGGATAATCCTGCAATGAAAAAATCGCCAATCTTCAGTGACCCATCTTTGATCAATACTGAAGCAATAATTCCTCTTTTCTTGTCTAATTTCGTTTCCATTATTAAGCCTTTTGCCGGAATATTTGGATTTGCCTTTAAATCTAGCAACTCTGCCTGCAACGAAATAGCTTCCAATAATTTTTCAATACCTTTGTTTTGAAGGGCGGAAACTTCCACCATTAAAGTTTCTCCTCCCCATTCTTCGGAAACTAAGTCGTATTTTGCTAATCCTTTTTTTACTTTTTCAACATTAGCATTAGCCTTATCAATTTTATTTATTGCTACGATAATAGGAACGTTTGCTGCTTTTGCATGATTAATTGCTTCAATGGTTTGAGGCATTACTCCATCATCTGCTGCCACAACTAAAACTGCAACGTCTGTAGCTTTTACTCCTCGAGCCCTCATTGTGGTGAAAGCTTCATGCCCGGGAGTATCGATGAATACGATTTTTTTATTATCTATTTTGATTTGGTAGGCTCCAATTCGTTGCGTAATTCCTCCCGCTTCTCCTTTGGTAACATCGGTCTTTCTGATGGCGTCAAGAAGAGTAGTTTTACCATGATCAACATGTCCTATTACAGTTACGACAGGAGGTTTTAAAATTAATTTTACAGTTTTATCTTTTTTTTGTAGGCCTTTTTTATTTTTTAATTTATCAGATAATTCTATCTTGTAACCGTATTCCTTGGCAATCTTTTTTAAAATATTTAAAGGAACTTCCTTGTCAATTGAACTTATTGTTCCAAATTGTATAATTTTTTGTATTAATTTTGATAAAGATATTTTTAACTGTGAAGAAAGTTCTTTTAAATTCGGAAGTTTATTAATTTCTAAAACTTTTAGCTGTTTCTTCTTATCTTTTGCCTTTTTCTCCCTTTCAACATCAATAATTTCTTTAATTAATTCGATAGTATCCTCATCTAAAGTACTCATATGATTTTTAACTTTAATTCCTTCTTTATTTAAAAATCCTATTAGTTCTTTAGCTGGCATTTTTAATTCTTCAGCTAATTCATACACTCTCATCTTCATTGTATATCGCCTCCACAATAGGTTATATTCCCCATATTATATCATTACTATATCAAATGCTATTATCTTATGTTCTTTAATAGTGCCTATCTAATTTTGCATTTTAAACTAACGACTATTCACTAACGACTAATTATTTTCGCTTATATTTTTTAAAAAATCCTTTCTTAATTCATCAAGCGTTTTTAGCGGAATATCTTGCTTTAAGGATTTTTTTAAACTATTTTCCCTAAATGCAATATCCAAACATTTAATATTGCCGCAAATATAGGCCCCTCTTCCTGATTTTTTACCTGTCTTGTCAATTTCTATTTTCCCATCAGGCGTTCTTATTATTCTAATCATATCTTTTTTTGGTTTTTTGCATTTACAAGCGATACAAGTCCTTACAGGTATTTTTGTATTTTTTGTCATTTTTTACTCTTTCTTCTATTTTCTTAACCAGTTAATCAATTGACCAATTTGCTAATTGACCGATTTACCAATTAATAATAGCCGCTACGGTAAATTCATGTTTTCAGTTCTCGGTTTTCGGTTTACAGTTTTAGATAAAGAGATAAAAGGAATCGGATTCCGTACTCTGTCTTCTGATTTTTTTTATAACCAGCTAACCAATATAAATATCTTTTTTAGATTTGTATTATTCTTTCTCTAAATCATTTTTTTCAATATCTTTTTCCAAATCCGGGGCATTTTCTTCTTTATACTCTGAATCACTTTTTATATCTACTTTCCACCCGGTTAGCTTGGCAGCAAGTCTGGCATTTTGACCTGCTTTTCCAATTGCTAAAGAAAGCTGCTGATCTGGTACAATTACCGTAGCAGTCTTTTCTTTTTCAAAAAGATTTACCAGTAAAACTTTGGCCGGACTTAAAGAATTAGAAATTAATGTTTTTTCATCATCGCTCCATCTTATAACATCAATTTTTTCATCTCTTAATTCCTGCATAATTAATTTTATACGGGAACCTCTATCGCCTATGCATGCACCTATCGGGTCCACCCTTTCATCTTTAGAATAAACTGCAACTTTTGAGCGCTTACCTGCTTCACGAGCAATATTTTTAATCTCAACAAGTCCTTCATGAATCTCAGGAATTTCAAATTCAAACAAACGTTTTAATAATTCAGGATGAGTTCTGGATGCAAATATCTTAGGACCTTTAGATGTTTTTGTTACCTCAAGGATGTAAATTTTAATTCTTTTCCCCTTGTGGTATTCTTCGTTTCTAATTTGTTCGTTAGGTAAAAGAATGGCTTCTGTTCTTCCTAAATCTATAATTACGTTTCCATGCTCTACCCTCAATACGACTCCAGTAACAATATCTCTCTCTTTATCAATATATTTTTTATAAATTACATTTCTTTCAGCTTCTCTGATTTTTTGAACTATTACTTGTTTTGCTGTTTGGGTGGCTATCCTTCCGAATTCTCTAGGTGTAGTTTCAATTAAAATAGTATCCCCGATATTATATTTCTCTTTATCCTTATTTGATATTGGCAAATCATCTATACTGATTTCTTTTAATGGGTCTGAAACTTTCTCTACAATAGTTTTTCCGGTAAATACTTTAATCGATCCGCTCTCTTTAGAAATATCTATTTTTATATCTTCTGCATTGCTTGCGTAATTTTTCTTATATGCAGAAATTATCGCTGATTCAACCGCCTCTATTAATACATCCTTAGATATTCCCTTTTCTTTTTCTATTTCGTCCAACACTCTTGCCAAATTTATATTCATAGATAATATACTTTATCCTCCTTCCCATTAAAATGTTTCAAGTGGAATAATTGCCTAATATATAACAAAAGAGTGGTCTTGAATACCACTCTTTTGAGGAGAACGATCTTTTCACTTAAGCACACGCAATTATAACATAAAACTATTACTTTGGCAATTTTTTTAAAACTCTTATCGCGTATAGAGTATCGAGTATCG
>CAZXYB010000039.1:0-8015 GCA_964644855.1 uncultured Atribacterota bacterium
CTTAAGTCTTTAACTTGTAACAGTGAATCCTCCATTTACCTTTTCCCTTTCTAATCCACTTATCTTTTATTTAATTCGTTTTAATTTTCGAATGTTCCAAATTTCATGATCTTTTCATTTTTCATCATTATTTTACCTTTAGCAATAACATACTTTATTTGAAGAGAGTCCTTATCTAAAACTAATAGATCTGCATCTTTACCTTCTTTTATTTCTCCTTTTTGCTCTAATTTTAGATGATTAGCAATATTCGTAGAACTTACTCTTACTGCGTCTTGTACAGACATTTTTTCTTTTTTTATTATATCTATAAATTCTTTATGTAAGGAAGAGACTGAAGCAATAGTCATACCAGTAATTTCTTTCTTTTCATTAAATGTAGGTATACTACCATTTCCATCAGTACTCATGGTAATTCTTTCGATAGAAACTCCATTTTCAATTAATCTTTTAACGGCTTTACTTGATTTTGGGGTAGTTAAATCTATATACCCGCCCATTTTACCAAACGATATAGCACTTTTAAACAAATCTTCATTTCTATTTAAATGGGTTGGCGCGAACTGCTCTATCGGTATTTCAGTATTTTTTATAATCTCAAATAGTGGATTTAACCCTATTTTTTCGCTTCCCATATGAATATGGACAATACCCGCTTTTCCTGCTAACATCCCACCAACTCTTGCTTTAGATATCATCTTTTTTAATTCATCTACTGTAGGATGAGAAGATCTGTGATCTGATAAGGCAATTTTTACTCCGATTACTTTATCTATCAACATTATATCAGATAATATATCTCCAGTAATTGTTGGTGAAGGATATTGATAAGCTCCGGTATATATCCATGTACTTATACCTTCATTTTCCAATCCTTTCGCTTTCATTAAAAGAGATTTCAACGATCTCGCAAAACCATCTGTGCCCAATAATCCTATTACTGAGGTTATTCCTGCTTTAATAAGTTCACTTAATTGAATTGGTGGCGTGCGGTATTGAGGACCACCTTCTCCCCCAGCACCATTAATGTGGACATGCTGATCAATAAAACCAGGAATAACTATACACTTTGAAGCATCAATTATTTTTATATTTTTATCTAATATATGCACAGTTGATTCTGCAATATTTTGGCCAATTAAGAATATTTTATCATTTACGACAAGTATATCTTTATTTCCGCTATATTCAGGTGCGTAGATCTCTCCATTTTTTATTAATATAAAACTCATTTCAACCTCCACATATTTTTCAACTCTTTCTCAATAATTATTTTAAACTTTTATAAGCAAAAATAAATAAATCCTACCTTTTATTCGCTCACTTTACCTTTCATAATTTTAGGATTAATTTCTTCCCTTAACCAATCTGCTAATAAATTGACACCAAATACTATTAATACTAATGCTACTCCGGGAAAAACAACGAGCCACCACTTACCGGCGTAGATATAGTTTTTCCCTATAGATATCATCATTCCAAGAGATGGCTTATTCATTGGAACTCCCACACCAAGAAAACTTAATGTAGCCTCCAACATAACTGCAGCTCCAAAATCGACAGCAGCAACTACCAGTATGGGAGGTATTGCATTAGAAAGAATATGTTTAAACATAATCCTTAAATCATTAGCTCCAATCGCTCTAGCGGCACTAACGTAATCCTCTTCTTTTACACTGAGAACGGATCCTCTCATTGTTCTCGCATATCTTACCCAATCGGTGATAATTATAGCTAAGATCACAGTTCCAACGCCATGGTTTTTTAGAACTCCTAAAAATAACATAGCTATCAGCGTAGTAGAAAATGAAAATATAGCATCTGCTAATCTCATTGTTACTGCATCTAATAGACCTCTATAAAACCCTGCCAAAAGGCCAATAGTTACGCCAATTATTCCAGCGATAATAATCACGCTAAAACCAACAGTAAATGATGTTCGACACCCATAAAGTATAGTACTTAATATATCTCTTCCTTGATCATCGGTACCTAAAATAAAAGGAGCTTCCCCGCCTTCCATCCAAATGGGTGGTTTTAAGGAATTTTCCAAATAAAGACCTTCCATATCATATGGATTTTGTGGAGCAATTATAGGAGCAAAAACAGCTGCAATTAACATAATTACAAGAATTAAAGAACCCGTTACTGCCGATAAATCTTTAATATAATGATAAAATCTTTTTGATTTAAAAATTCTGACCATAATTCATATCCTATTCATATCTTATTTTAGGGTTAATATACCCATATAGAATGTCTACAACCAGGTTTACACAGAGAATAAGAATAGAAGTAATCATCACGTAGGCCACTATAACCGGATGATCTGTTTCGTATACTGCTGTTAGTAGTAAATTTCCTGCCCCAGGCCATTGAAATATACTCTCTGTTACTATCGAAAATGCTATTAATTCCCCAAATTGCAGACCTGCCATTGTCACTACTGGTATAAGCGCATTTCTCAACGCGTGTTTAAATATTATAATTTTTGGTGGCAAGCCTTTTGCCCAAGCAGTTCTTATATAATCCTCTCTTAACACTTCTACCATTCCTCCTCTGGTTAATCGGAGAAGTACTGCAAGTTGATAAATGCCTAAGGTAAAAGCTGGGAGAATTAAATGCCGAAGTCCACCTATTGTAAAAAAGCCAGTTCTCCAATTTCCTGCTATTTTCATTACTTCACCCCGCCCAAAGGTAGGTAAGAATCTCAATTTAACTGCAAAAATCATAATAAGTAATATTCCAATTAAAAAGGTAGGAAGTGAAATCCCAAAAAGTGATCCGGCCATAATAAGCCTATTTATAAAGTATCGAGGATTTAATGATACTAATACTCCGAGACCAATTCCGAATATAAGAGCTATGATCATGGCACTAATAGCCAGTTCAAGACTTGCTGGTAACCTTTCCAGGATAAGTCCAAGAACAGGAGTTTGAGCAACATAAGATAATCCGAAATCGCCATGGAGAGCATTCTTCAAAAAAACAAAATATTGAATGTAAAAAGGTTTGTCCAAACCCATTTTATTCCTAACTTCTTCCTGTTGCGCCTGTGTAGCATAGCGACCTGCCAAGGTAAGCACAGGGTCTCCAAAAAATTGGAAGATGCCAAAACACACAAACGAAACAACAAGAAGCACCACAACTCCTTGTGTTAATCTTGCAATAACGCATTTAGCCATAATAAAATAAAAGGTGGTTGAGGTTAATACTGACTAACATAATTAGAAATTATTAGCCTCAACCACTATTTTGCCCCCTATTTCTTAAGTGAAATTTCTCTGAAAAGTATCCAGGTGTCTGCCCGAGGTGTAAACTCTATACCTCGCCCTTTATAAACAGCATACGAATCTTCTTGATAGTGAAGGGGAATATATGCTATCTTATCATCCATAGCAATTCTGCTTAACAGCCTTAACTTATCCGCCCTTACTTCAGGATCGACTATTAGAGCAGATTCTTCGAGAAGCTTATCCAATGTTGCATCACTATATCCAACACCATTCAAACCGCCATAACCTTTCTCTACATTAACGCTATGTATTAATTTGGTAAAAGAACGGCCATAATCATAAGATCCGTCAAACCACCCTATCAGATAGAAATCCAGTATATGTTCATCTACTTCAGGGAAGAAGATTGCTTTTGGCTTAGTGTCGAGCTCTACTTTAATTCCAACTTTCGAAAGTTGCTTTGCTACTGCCTCACAAATCTGTGCATCTCGAACATATCTGTCATTGGGACCAGTAAGTTTTATCTTAAAACCATCGGAATATCCCGCTTCAGCAAGCAATAATTTCGCCCTTTCAGGATCGTAAGCTGGATGTTTAAGCGAAGAATCATAACCAACGGTTGGTGGATCTGGAATCTGAGCAGCTGGAAATGCATGTCCGAACATCACCTTTTCAATTATCTCGTCTTCATTGATTGCCAGGTATATTGCTTTTCTTACTCTAATATCACTGGCTGGAAAACCCGGTTCGTTTCTAAGGCCTAAGTATATGGCTCTTCTCGCAGGACGAGTAACTACTTCTATATTAGCATTACTCGCAACGGTTTCAAAAAGTTCGACAGGTACATCCTGCAGAATATCTACTTGTCCGGTTGCAATAGCAGCTAAACGGGTAGATGGTTCCGTAATTGGAGTAATTTCGGCATTCTTAATCGAAGGTGCTTCACCCCAATAATTTTCATTTGCGGTTAATTTAAGATAAGAGCCTTTTACCCATTCAACAAATTTATAAGGGCCAGTTCCAATTGGGTTTTGTCCTATCTCTCCAACAGAACGGGATTCAGTAGATTCCTTATCCATAATAAAGACTTGATGTAGGTTTTGCACAAAGTAAGGAATCGGTATTGTTGTTTTTACATCTATGGTCCATGGATCGCCATTAACTGTTTCAACCGATTTCATTATTCCTCCAAAGGCTAAAAATTCTGACACTGGATAGGGTTCTTTTAATCTATTGAATGTAAATTTGACATCCTCCCAGGTAAAATCGTTACCATTGTGAAATTTTACTCCCTTTCTTAAAATAAACCTCCAGGTTATATCATCTACTCTTTCCCAAGAAGTTGCTAATCCAGGCCCAATTTCACCTGCAGCATCCCTATATAAAAGACCTTCAAATATATTGCCCATCACACCTAGGTTAGCATCAGAATCTGATCCATGAGGATTCATGGTTTGTGGGGGTGAACCCACTGCAACGTTTATACTATCTTTATCGGCAGCAATTGAATTTATCCCGAAAGTCATGAACAATCCTAATACTAAAAACATTGTAACTATAACAAATATTAACTTTTTCATTTTTTTCTCCTTTATTTTAATTTAACTCTAAAAACTTACTTGAATAGAAAATAATATAGATTATCACCTCCCTTAAACTATTGATTTTTTCTCCAGGTTGTATCATATTTTTTAATCTCCTTCCTTTGGTAAGACCATTTGAACTTTTATCACCGCCTCTATTATTTAATACTCAAGTATTTTGGAATTTACTTTTTTTCTTCTCGGGAATTTTTTTAATAGTAATACCAAATTGACTTGTATTCTTCAATATTCTCTCCTCTTTTCTTTAATTCTTGGAGATATTTATAAATAGAAACATCTTTATAGACAAAGGGTTCTACCGGGGCAATTCCCTTTTCCCAAGGATGCCACATATAAATTCTTCTCCCCTCTTTACTTATTCCTATTAACTCTCTGTCTTGTCCTGCCCTTACATGATTTTTTCCCAAACGAGGGACATTAAATACTGGCTCATCTGTCCGAAAAATACCAGGTATTAATCTTGCTTCTTCTTTTCTCTCTTGCCATAAGCGGGCTACTGGAATAAGATAATCCTTTTGTTCTTCTTTTCCTTTAGGATAAAAAGTGTAATAAGGGTCTACTCCCGCCTTTTTCATATTTATTCTATTAGATACGGTTTGGAATCTTCTGCTAGTTTCTAAGGTAAAAACTTGCTGATTATATACATAAATTCCCCGATTCCTTAGCTTAGTAACTGCCTCTGTTAACTCAGGGGTAACCTCAGATGCGCTCTCAATGTGAGTAACTACACAGACATTTCTCTTTCCAGGTTTTATATAACCAGCTAATAAATCAACTAATTTATCAGTTATTCTTTGAGGAAGAGTAACTAAAACTCTACTACCCCATCTAATATTAATTACGTATTCCTTTTGGCATAATTTATCCATTATATATTTTATTCGATTATTATTTAAAGCAAATGGGTCGCCACCAGTTACCAATACATCGGTCATAGCCGAATGCTGCCCAAACCATTGTAAAGCTCTATCCATAGATTCCTTACTGGGCATACCATCAGCCTTCATCGGACCAGTTATTTCCCAGTTTCTCTGACAATAGACACAAATTTGGGGGCAGGTATCATAGGCTTTTAAGATAGAAATCATGGGATATCTTCTGGTAATGAATTCTTCGGGAGAAGTATCATGTTCACCCATAAAATCAAAATAATATGATTTTTCTTTCCGATGTTCTATCATCAATTTAACATAATGCATAGGAGGAATAACCTGAGATCTCACTTGATAATCATATTTTCTATCACTACGAGAAAAATCGAATAAAGAAAGATAGTAAGGAGTAATACCGAAAGGTATTTTATTTTCTATAGCAATCTCAATAGCTTCAATATCCTCCTCAGTAAGAGGAATTAATTTTTTAAGATCTTCTATATCTTCTTTATCCTGGAAAATATGTTTTAGGTGCCACTTATAATCATTCCAATTGTCTAATGTTGCTCTAAAATAATCTAATATCTTTTGGCGATTCTCTTCTCTTTCCCTAACCAATTTAGGATCAAGCCCAAAAGGATAACGGTTAATAAAAGTTTGTACTTTTTCATAGAGTTTATCTAAGTAATTGGAACGGGTTCTCCCTGCTTCTCTACCTTTAACTTTGGCAAAATTTACATTCTTAATACCATCTTTTTCCAATAAAGGACTTAACCATCCTGAGGAAGTATCTGCTTTTCCCTTTATCGCCTTAAAAAGATGAATAAATTCTTCTAAAAAACCTTCGCTGATTTCTTCTGTTATTTCTTGATTGTCTTTAGTAAGACTCCATAAATAATTTAAAGTGCTAAAACCAGCGATTTTCTCATTTCGAGGGGAAATAAAATTACTAAATACTTTTATGGCTTCTAATGCAGTAGCATAATCTAATTTATGTAATTCTTCTTCTCCTTCTCTATACTTCCATTCCAAATCCTTAGAAAATTTAAAAAGACTCTGCCGAGCTTTTTCTAAATCCTCACTTTCCTTTAATAATTTAAAAATTTCTGGGTTCTCTTTCCACAGCTCTTTTATTAAGCTCTTACTCATTTTAATTTATTTTTTCCCTTTCTATAAAATAATTTGTTTATAATGTTTATTTCTTTAATATTAAGTTAAAAAAATTTACAATATAAATCTTAATAAAATACCTTATACTTTTCCCAAATTTCTTCTAATTCAGATAAAGATTCTAAGTTTTCCTTTCTTCTTCTTACTCCTACTGCAGTTACTAAAGCATTTATCAAACTAAGAGGAGCAGTAAAAGAATCGATAAAAGAATTAAGATTGCTTTCAGCAAATACGCTAACATCAGCAAGTTGAGCTAAAGGAGATAATACACTATCGGTAATTGCAGCTGTCTTTGCTCCTTTCTTTTTGGCATATTCCATAATTTCTACAGTCTTTAGAGTATATCGAGGGAAAGTAATGCCTAGTATCAGGTCTTTTTCATTTATATTAATCAACCTTTCAAAGAGATCGCTAACTCCAAAAGTTATGGTAGTTACATTTTTTAAAATCAAATGGAGAGTATAACCCATAAAATAAGCTAATGAAGTGGCAGTTCGAAGACCTACAATATATATACAATCTGCATCCAACATTTCTTTTACCAATTTATTAAAAGATTCTCGAGATATATTATCCATAGTTTTTTGGATATTATCAATATCATTACGGAAAACTTCGTACAAAATACTTTCCCCACTGTTAGCTATTTTTATAGATCTTTTTAGCCGGCTAACGGTATTTAATTTGTTTTTGATTCTATTCTGCAAGTCCTTTTGTAAGGCTGGGTAACCTTCATAGCCTAAAAAATCAGCAAATCTTACAACAGTGGATTCACTGACTCCCACTACTTTTCCTAAATTAGCAGCAGTAAAAAAAGCAGCTTTATCGGAATGTTTCAATAGATAGGTAGCAATTAATTTTTGACCTTCACTGAATTTTTTAAAATTGTCTTTTATGCGTGAGGGTAAATCAATATAATTCTTCTCTTCTTCTGGATTCAATTTATATCTCCATAAATTTCAATTATTAAACAGTAATGATAATGCAAGAATTGCACCAATATAATTTTTTAATGCAGTTTTTCCTTCTATTATATACTGTACTACATAAATTTAAAAAGTCAATATTTTTTTAAAAATTGTCATTTAAGAATCAAAAGTGCACTGTTTTTTAATGATTTAAAATTCAAAAGT
>CAZXYB010000040.1:0-6534 GCA_964644855.1 uncultured Atribacterota bacterium
TTAATTGGGCGGCAGCTTGAGCCATAGCCATAGTCTGATTTTCTAAGGATTCCCTGATTCCTCTCCGGCGTCCATCGATGATGGGACGGATACCCACTTTAGGAAGAGTACCCTGCAGTCTTTTTTGGATATTTGGCATGATTAAATCTCCTTAATTATTAATTTAAAAAACTTAAAAATTTAAACTAAATTTCTTTATAATATTTCAAAATAATGGTGAGCTAATTCGCTTAGACTTTTTATGAATGTTTATTTAAAATTAAAGTCATCGGCATATTAAATTAAAAAAATTAGATATTTTTATTTTACTACAGACAAATCATTTTATAAAGATCTATATCCTGGGATTAAAAGCAAAATATACAATAAAAATAATAACCGAAATAACGGTATACGATGTTAATAAATTATTTACATATAGCCTCTCCTTTTTATAATGTTGAGGTATATAGATTGGTAAAATAAAGGGAGGAGGTAAAATAAAAAGTGTAAAAAGAGCTACTTTAAACATTTCGTCTAACCCTAATACTTTATCTATAAATATCCCTCCCAAAAATGCCATCGGTATTAATAATACTAATCTTGCAGCTAACAACACTAAAAAATCTCTTAAAAAACCTTTTTGAAAATGTATACCGTAACCTACTACGAGTAATATCAGAGGTATAGTAATTTGCCCTAAGAGTTTAGTCGTATTTATTACTCCTTCTGTAATAGTATAATTATATAAGAATGCCCTTAATCCTATTAGATTAAAAAATATTCCAAGAAATATAGCTATAATGACAGGAGATTTCAGAAAATTTCTGATTAATTGCTTGTTGTCCTGCTTTCCATTTCTTTTTGATAGAAGCAAGGATACAAAAATAAACCAGATAAAAAACTCATGCCCCAAATCCATAATAGCCAGATAACCTATATTTTCTAAGCCATATGCACTACCAAAAAGACCTACCCCTAACATTCCATATTCAAATCCTGTTACCAGAAACGGAAAATACTCATGCTCAATATGAAAATGCTCTTTTAAAAATCTTCCGTAGTAAAGCATAAACAGACAAAAGAAAAACATCAAAATAAATATCGCAGTATATGAAAACTTTATTTCTATGTTAAGAAAGGAAATAAATAATAGACAAGGCAATGTAATATTTACAACAAGTTTTTTACTCTCTTCTATAGTCTTCTCTGAAAGAAAATTTTTTGCTCTCAGTAAATAGCCTAAAAATAATATTAGAAGTATAGGAATAATCTGGCATAAAATTTGCAAAATGCTACTCACGATGACTTCCTCTTCCCCTGGTATTAATAATAGAATTAAGACTCTTTTTAATACATCAACTTAGTTCCTCTTTTAATATAACGGTCACATTTATATTTTTACTATTAAAATAAATTGAAAATTACTCTTAAAGTCTATTTAACCACTCCCTTTTTTAAAATTATATTAGCATATAAGGCTTGTTCGCCACTTGCTATTACACAATATGATTGGGACGCTCTTTTGTAAAATTTAGACCTTTCTAATTTTCCAATATTAAAATTTTCCTTAGATTTCTTTAAAATTATTTGATACTTATTCCAAATTGAGGGTACTTCACCATTCCCAGTATCCATATAGATTATATTAATATCAGTATAAGTATCAAGAGGAAAAAATTGAAGAATAGCCTTCAACAATTCCGGTATACCGAGACCATCTGCCCTAATTACTTTAGTTCCTGCAGATTCTGAAGGATAATTTCCGTCGGCTAAAACTATTTCATCCCCATGTCCCATTTCCATAAGCACTTTTAAAAGTTCAGGTGAAATAATGGGAGGAATACTTTTTAACATAATCCTTTCTCCTTTTATATTTTTAAAATAAAGATAATTTTAACTAACCAAATTTAATTTAAACAAATGCAGAAATATAAATTTTTGATATTCCTTCCTAAAAAAATATTAATCTTTTTTTAATATAGTTATTCTTTAAACTGTAGGTCAAATATTTTCTTCTAAGTAACTGAAACCATTTTGCGTAATTGTAAATTTTCCAAATCCTGAACGCTTGTCTCCTCTTTTTTTACATCAGCTACTTTTTCTCCCCGGGATAGAACCATAAATCTATCGGCAACTGAATAGACATGATGAAGATTATGAGTAACAAATATGCTGGCTATTTTCTCTTTTTTTAATCTGGTTATAAAGTTCAATACTTTATTAACTCCACTAACCGCTAAGGCGGTAGTCGGTTCATCTAAAATGACCAACTTAGCCTTGAAATACATTGCCCTGGATATTGCTACTCCCTGCCTTTCTCCTCCAGAACAAAAACGAATTTCCTGATTAGTTGAGGGAATATGTAATTTCAAATCTTTGGCTAACTTTTCCGCTTCTTCTCTCATCATACCTTTATCTAAAATTTTAATTGGGCCCCAGGATTTAATGGGTTGCCTTCCCATAAAAATATTCTGAGCTACACTTAAACACCCTATCACTGCCTGATCTTGATATACCGTTTCTATCCCCAAGTTTCTCGCTTCTTTTACGGAAGAAATATTGGTTTCTTCCCCATTCCAATATATCTTCCCTCTATTTTTTGAAAGAACTCCGGATAATATTTTTATTAGGGTAGATTTACCTGCTCCATTATCTCCTATTAATCCAAGTATTTCACCGGGGTAAACTTCGAGATTTATTCCTTTTAGAGCTTGAACCTTCCCATACCATTTACAAACATCTTCTACCTTTATTAAAGGCAGACTTTTATTAACATTTTTTTCTTCCATAATATCAAATCCTTATCTTAAAAATTTTAAAATAATTTATTTAGGCATTAAAATCCTGTCTCTTAAATTTCCTCTTGTTCTATTAATTAATATTGCTACCAATAAAATAAATCCATTTAATACTCCTCTTAAGGCTGGATCCATAGACGTCATCGTACAACCGGCATCAATAATTCCCATCAAAATAACACCACCTAAGGCTCCAATTATTGAACCTCTGCCACCTTTTAAACTAACACCACCAATAATAGCTCCTGCAAAGGCTAAGAAGATAGCTCCGTCAGCTATAGTACTGGGGATACATTTTAGATAACCCACATAAAGAAGTCCAGAAATTCCTGCCAGTGCTCCGGTAATAGTAAATATCCAAAAATTAGTATTCCCTACATTTATTCCCAGCATCTTTGAAGCATCAGGATTTCCGCCAATAGCTCGAATGTGGCTACCAAATCTGGTATGATCTAAAATAATATAGAGCACAATTACTATTCCTACAAGGACAAAAATAGCATTAAATATTCCTCCGGTTTTTCCTCCTCCTAACACTAAAAGAGTATCAGGAAGTTTAATAATAGCTCCCCGACGAAGATAATAAGTGCTCCAGTTAAACATTAAAAAGGTAGAAAGAGTAATTAAAAAAGGATTTATTTTCAGTTTACCTATAAAAAATCCGTTTATAGATCCTAAAAGAGCACCTACTAAGGCCATTAATATAATACCAACCCAACCAGGAAGCCAGGGAGCCCAATCTACTAAAATTACACCTACCAACATCGCAGTTAAACCAGCATTTTCTGATAAAGAGAGATCCATATTACCGCTTGATAAAGCAATCGCCTCTCCGAAGACTAATAATCCTAAAGGTGATGCTGCATATAAAATAAAAAGTAAATTTTTTACCGTAAAAAAGTTCGATATCGTCAAGGAAAAAATAATAAATACCCCAATGATAATAACCCAAATCATATGTTCCACGAGTGCAAGTTTAATTTTTTGTGAATTAACCATCTATATTACCTCATCTAATTCAGTTTATTTTTAGTTAAGTGTAAACACTACTCGAAATTAATACATGCTAACAAATTATTTTTTTCTTTCTTGGAAATAGAACAAGAGAGCAAAGTCTTATTTTAAATTGCTCTCCTGTTCTATTATTGTGTCAACAATTAAAATCAATTAAAATCTTTCAGTGGAAAATTATATTTCAATTAATATTTATTGTTTAATACTCTTTATCTTACCATCCAGGAACTTCAATATTAGCCCAGAGATATTGGGCATCTGCGTTTTCTTTAGTTACTACTAAAGCACTGGTTTGGAACCAGAGATGACCTTCTCTCTCAGAAATTTTTGCCGGAGACCAAGCAGTCTTTGCTGCCCATATATCTGTATCTAAATGAGTTTTTCCTGAAATATCTATATCATCTGCTGTAACTGTAGTTCCTACTTTAGGAAGAGCGCTTTCACCTTCTTCCAAATATTTTTCCATATAGTAAACTGCAATAGGATTATAAAAAGGACAGGGTTGATCTACCGCTACTGTAATTTCTCCTGCTCTAATTTTATGCAATACTGCTGGATTAGCATCGATGGTAGCCACAAATATTTTAGTAGGATCCAGCCCTAAATCTTTCATCGCTTCTACTGCGCCACTAGACATAGGACCATTGGCAGAAAAGATGGCATCTATATTAGGATCTTTTCTGAGTATGGCTTCAGCTTGAACCTTAGCCGGAGTTTCTTGAAATTCTCCCAAGGCTTGCACTACTTCTACATCAGGATGTTTATCTATTATACTATGGAACCCTTCGCTTCGGTCAATAGCGGAAGCTCCCCCTAAAGGACCAAGCATTTCCAGAACTCTACCGGCTACTTTACCTACAGGTTCTACTTCATTTTTTAGATATTCTGCCAGCATGTCACCCAGTTTTTGACCGGCTAAAAATCCAGAATATCCTATATACATCTTAACATCAGGATGATTAATATCGGCATCTGTGGTAAATACTGGAATATTAGCTTCATTGGCCCAATCCATTATAGGTTTAGTTGCATCTCCATCTTGAGCACAGATAATAAGCCCATCTACTCCTGTTTGAATCATCTGTTTAGATTGGGTAAGCTGAACTGCGGGGTCGCCACCTGCTTCATTACTTATCCAATCAAAACCATTATCTTCACAGTACCATTCAAAACTCTTTGCAAAAAGCCATTCCCAGGTGTTACTAACTATCTTAGTGTCCAACCCAAATTTATACTTCTCTGCAGCTATTCCAGTTACCGATAAACAAAAAGTAACCATAAGTAAAGCAACTATAAACGCCAATGTCGTAACACTAAATTTACTCTTTACTGTTCTCATTTTAAAAAATCCTCCTTTATTTTTTTTAAAATACTATATCTAAAAGATCTTATCTGTAAAATTTACTATCCTTATTAACCACCTCCTTTATGTTTTTATGAAAACGATATCATTTTTAGTATAACTCATTCTACTTTATATTCGTTTAGGAAATATTGCGAAATAATATTTATTTACTTATTTAATTTTTACGAGGTGAGATTTAATCTTTTGGGTAGAATTTCTAATTACTAATTTTGTATGTAAAGTCATTATTAGGGGTTCATAACTTGTAGCTATTTTTTTATCTTCTATTTTTTTAATTAAAAGTTCCGCAGCAGTGGAAGCAAGGGCATGAGTTGGCTGACTAACTACAGTAAGTGGTGGACTTAATATAGAAGCCCATTCAGGATCATCAAAACCAATAATACCTAATTCATTTGGTATGCTAATGCCCATTTTTTTAATGGTGATAACTGCGCCTAAAGTCATATCCATATTGGTAGTAAAAATAGCTTCTGGTCTATTGGAATTTTCTAATAACTCTTTAGTTAACTTAATGCCACTATCTTCTTTAAAATTACCAATCTTTATCAGATTTTCATCCGGGGAAATACCTGCTTCTCTTAATGCTCTTAAATAACCATTAAATCTTTCTCTGCCAGTAGTTCTATCTAAATAACCGTTGATTATTCCTATTTTTCGATAACCTTGTTCTATTAAATATTTCACCGCTTTATAGGAACCATTCTCATTATCTACTAAAACTGCATCACAGTCTGTTCCCTTTATTAATCTATCCAGAAGAACAATTTTAACTCCTGAATCTATCATCCAGTTAATATAATTAGAATTTTTACCGGTAGGTACAAGGATTATTCCATCAACTCGGTTAGATTTCAATATTTTAAGATATTTTAGTTCTTTTTCGGAATCTTCATCTCCATTACATAAAATAGTACTATAACCCCACTTATTAGCAATATTCTCTACTGTTTTGGCAATAATAGAATAAAATGGTGAAAGCACATTACCAACGATTACTCCGATAGAATTAGTTTTTCTTTGCCTTAAATTCCTGGCTACTGCATTTACTTCGTATTTTAATTCAGATATAGCTTCAAGTACTTTTCTTCGAGTCTTTTTTCTCACCCCGGGATAATCTCTTAATACGCGGGAAACCGTAGTGGCAGATACCCCTGCTTTTTTCGCAACATCAGTAATATTTGCTTTCAATTTATTTATATTCCTTCTTAAAGATTAATATTTTTTAATAACTTTTATGTTATTTTAAATAAAATGTTAACGATACCAATGGCAACGATTTCATTATATCTAAAATATATATTTCTGTCAATTAAATTATAAAATATTTTCTCTCTAATTTCCGTAAACAAAAACAATTTAATTTATCGTCTAAAA
>CAZXYB010000040.1:6634-7888 GCA_964644855.1 uncultured Atribacterota bacterium
AAATATTTTCTCTCTAATTTCCGTAAACAAAAACAATTTAATTTATCGTCTAAAATCAGAAACATAAATTTTGAAATATATCCTATCTTTCTTTAAACTTACCTTAAGTAAAGTGAATAATTATTTTAGTCACCTTATCTGTATGCTTATCCCAAAATCTAAGAGCCTCTCCTAAATTTTCTAATAAATAATTTTGGGTAATTAAATTTTCTATCCTAATTTTTCTACTTTCTACCATTTTAATGACTTCTTTTATTTCACTATCTAAGGCATTCCTTGAACCTTTTATATCTATCTCTTTTTTTACAAAGAGACTTGTATCATATTCCACAGGCGCTTTAGCATATCCAATATAAACCACTCTACCCGCAAAGCAGACTAAATCAATTGCTTTCTTATATGTCTCTGGAATACCTACTGCCTCAATTACTACATTCACTCCCTGACTATGGGTAATACGAAAAATCTTTTTTTCTAAATTTTCTTTTTGAGAATTAATCGTATAACTTGCTCCTAAAGCTTTTGCTTTTTTTAATTTAAGATCATCAATGTCAACAGCAATTACCTTAGCGCCTTTATATCCTGAAGCAGCAATGGCACCTAAACCGATCATTCCACAACCAAATACTAATACTATATCTTCGGAAATAATCTGGGCTCGATTCGTTGCATGCCAACCCACGCTTAATGGTTCAATACAGGCAATTTGTTCCTCTGGTAAATCTCCTACTAAAAAAACTTTACTATAAGGTAGTGCAATAAATTCTACGGCTGCTCCATCTCTTTGTACCCCTAAAGTTTGATTATAAGGACAACAATTTACTCTTCCTTGTCGGCAAGCAAAACATTTTCCACAGGAACTATAAGGAGAAACAGTAACTAGATGGCCTATCTGGAATTTAGAAGGTACTTTCCCCCCAGTTTGGGCAATTTCCCCTGCTATTTCATGACCAGGAATACGCGGAAAGTTTACCATTTGATTTTGCCCACGATAAGTTTTAAGATCACTACCACAAAGGCCCAAAGCTCTTAGTTTTATTAAAACATCCTCTAAACCAATTTTAGGTTTAGCTATTTCTACCAGTTTTACTACACCTGGTTCCATTATTTTAATTGCTTTCATATAGTAAATTCTTATACCTCCAGATTATAAAAATCTATAGCATTTTGTCCCATAATACGGGCTTGTTCAGCTTGAGAAAGTGAATTAATAAACTTATTCACAATTTCTAAAACTTGTTCATATTTTGCGGC
>CAZXYB010000041.1:0-4733 GCA_964644855.1 uncultured Atribacterota bacterium
CTGGCTGTTAAAAAGATTAAGGAAGGTGTGGAGTCGATATTAAGAGAAGATATTAATAAATGTATAATAAATTTCCCCAAACATTTCAAGCTTGAATTATCATTTAAAAATCATGCAAAAGCATTCAAAACATCTTTTTATCCCGGAGCAAAACAGATCTCTTCCACTAATGTAGTTTTTGAATCAGATAACTATTTTGAGGTGTTGCGAATGTTTTCATTTAGGGCATAAAATTATTTAAGCTTACCATTCTAAGTAAATTATATCTATTGTAAAAGTTAAATAGATATAAAGACACTTCAATCAAGGTTACAAAGAAAAGGATATTAAAAAAATATTAGGAGAAAATTTCTTGAGAGTATTTAAAGAAGTAGTGGAATAATAATAGAAAGATTTTAATAGATTGTTTTTAAAAAATAAAACTAGTTTTGCTTTACGTTTTTCGTTACATAACTACATACTATTATATATTTCTTTCTTTATGCGAAACAGAATACGAATTTATCTTGGGTTTTATTCTATTTACGAAATACAATTTACGAAGGGGGCGAGTTAGGTAAGAGATATGTAAAATATTTTGTCAGAGTAGGTAACCTGCGTTAAGTGTTAGAAAATGGGACGTTGTTTCTAAACGAAAGGATAAAAGTTTTTTAAAGGAAAATTCCTAAGTCCTGCGGTAGGTTATCGCGTCCGCTGCTACATCGAAAATACCTTTTGTAAAGACTCTTCTTGATGTAGCAGATATAAACTATGTCTATGTATGATATAAAGCTATATCAAGGAGGAAAAGATTAAAAATGAAAATATCGTCCCATAAGATTACTACTATGGGCCTTCTAATTGCTTTAAGTATAATTTTGACCCGGATAGCCAGCTTACGTATCGCTATTGGAGGGGCAGAGGGAATCAGAATCGGTCTGGGGAAATTACCCATAATCTTAGGAGGTATTATCTTTGGTCCATGGGCTGGAGGGCTAATAGGGGCCTTGTCTGACCTGTTAGGATATTTTATCAATCCTATGGGGGCCTATATACCGCATTTTACTCTAACTTCTGCTTTGGCCGGAATGATTCCAGCGACTATCTTGATTTTAATAAGAAAAAAGAACGAACCAAATATTTTCGATTTAGGAATCGCTATTACCACGGGGCAGGTGATAACTTCTATTATTTTGATACCATATTTTTTAAATACTCTATTCGGAATTCCTTGGAAAGTATTAATGCTCCCGCGAATAATATCAGAGCCCATTCAAATATTTATTTATACCTATACCATAAATATAATTTTAAAGAGAAATATTTTAATTACCAAGTCAAATAAGATTTAGGATTTAATGAAAGTCAGAAAACCACCGTATACGACAGAGGTAATGTAATTTGGCTTTGCCAATATCATTCCATCGGAAGCGGTAATTTATCATTGTATGGGCATATTGCAATACGCCCCTACTTATGGATTTCCCTTCAAGCGCGGGATGACGAAATACTATTTTTGGCTATAAAAATCAATAAAATAACGAGAGGAGACTTATAATTTTAAAAAATATAGAAAATAAAAATGTAAATTTAAAAAATAAAATAATGAAGGCAGCTATATTTCATGCGCCCCATCATGTAAGATTAGAAGAAATTAATATTCCCGATATCGGCCCTGATGAAGTTTTAGTAAAAGTAAAAGCTGCACTTACTTGCGGAACAGATCGTAAAACCTACCTAAGAGGACATCATTTATTTAATCCTCCTTTTGTTTTTGGGCACGAGTTTGCCGGTGATGTAGTAAAAGTAGGCAGTAAGGTTAAAAATTTTACACCGGGGATGAGAGTAGTAGCTGCTAATTCTGCACCTTGTAACTCCTGTTTTTACTGTAAAAACGGTGAACAAAGTTTATGTGATAGTTTATTTATTCAATTAAGTGGTGCTTTTGCAGAATATATAAAAATCCCAGGGATAATTGTTTCGCAAAATTTATTGTTATTTCCTGAGACAGTAAGCTATAAAGAAGCAGCATTATTGGAGCCTCTCTCTTGCGTAGTCCATGGAGTTGAGGAATCAAATATTCATTTAGGTGATACCGTAGTTATAAATGGAGCAGGGCCGATAGGTTTAATGTTCTTACAACTAGTTAAATTAAAGGGAGCAAGGGTTATTATAACTGACACACATGAAGAGAGATTAAAATTAGCTATAAAATTAGGGGCCTATAAGGTAATAAATATTTCTAAAGTCCAGGATCCTATTGAAGAAGTAAAAAAAATTACTGAAGATAAAAGAGGAGCAGATGTAGCAATTGAAGCAGTCGGATTACCAGAGGTTTGGGAACAGACTATATCGATGGTGAGAAAGGGAGGAACGGTAAATCTTTTTGGAGGATGTAAAAAAGGAACGAAAATTTCTATTGACACCAGTTTAATTCACTATTCCCAAATTAACATAAAGGGAGTTTTTCATCATACACCCGGGCATGTTAAAAGAGCTTTAAATTTAATTTGTAATAGGGCGATTGATATTGATTCGCTAATTACTGACGAATTTCCTCTTAGTGAAATATCTACTGTAATAGAGCTAATGTTGGCTCACAAAGGCCTTAAAATAGCGGTGATACCCTAAGTTCGTATCGCGTATTGCGTATCGAGTATCGCGTGAATAAAAGGGGCCAGAAGCCAGGAGCCCGAGGGGCACGATGTTATCGTGCCCACAGGTGCCAGAGAATAAAGAAAGATAGATTCCCGTTTCCATGGGAATAAAAGAAGATGTAGGGGCGTATTGCATACGCCTTGATAACGTAGAGGACACACGACTTACTGGCTAACTAATTTAATTGGTAAATCGACTAATTGATAAATTGAAGAATTGGCAGTGCCATGCTTCATATCTCATGTATCGCATTTCACATAAAAAATAAGTAGGAATGGGAAGTTGGTTGAAAGGAAGTAAAAAGAAAAATGAAGGCTTTAGTAAAATATGGAATGGGTGAAAATGATATAGAATTGAGAGAAATTCCCGAACCTATTCCTCAAGCAAGTGAAGTAAAAGTTAAAGTGGAGGCAACGGGAATCTGCGGAACCGACCTTTATGGTTACTCAGCACTAAAACCTCCGGTGGTATTAGGACACGAAACTGCCGGGGTTGTGGTAGAAGTAGGAGGAGAGGTAAGAAATATAAAAGTAGGAGACAGGGTTACTACTGAAACTACTGCCTATATCTGTGGTAAATGTAAATTTTGCCAGAGCAAAGATTACAATTTATGTATTCACCGTAAAGGGTTGGGATCCGCTGTGAATGGGGCTTTTTCTGAATATTTTGTAATAAGAAAAGAAAGTATTCACCAAATTCCTCTTCATGTAGATTTTAATTCCGCCTCTCTTTTTGAACCTTTATCTTGTGCTGTTCACGCAGTAATAGAACAAGCTAATTTACTATCTTATGAAACAGTTTTGGTATTGGGACCGGGGCCTATGGGGTTGTTAATTGCTCAAATTGCTAAGTCTTTAGGAGCAAGAGTAATTATTTGTGGAATTGAAGGTGATGAAAAAAGATTATCTATAGCAAAAAAGCTTGGAATTAATCAAATTTTTAATACGAAAAAGAAGGATATTAAAAACTATTTGTCGAAATTAACATTAGGGTATGGCGTAGATGTGGTTTTTGAATGTTCCGGTGCTGTTGAAGCTGTGGAGTATGGATTAAATTTTATAAGGAAAGGAGGTAGATATATCCAGGTAGGGATTGTTCGCCAACCGGTTAAACTTAGATTTGACCAAATTTTGTTTGACAAAGAGCTGAGCATTATTGGTTCTCGTACTCAGAAACCTTCTTCCTGGGATAAGGCGATAAATTTGGTAAACGAAGGGAAGGTAAATTTAAAAGAATTAGTTAGTGATGTGTTGCCCTTAAGTAATTGGAAAGAAGGTTTTAGGCAAGCAAAGAAAAAAAATTCTATTAAAATAGTTCTTCAGCCGGGTAAGTAATATTAGAGTAAACTTAATTTAAAATTTAAATATATTGTTTATCTATTAATTTTCACCTTTCTTATCTCGTATATAATTAGTTATTTGGTTAGCTGGTTAAGAAAATAAAAGATAAAAATCAGTAAATTATTTTATTTTTGTTATTTTATTTTATACAATACTCAATACCTGATATACGCAATACGATTTTATTCTAGTTTCTACTTCAATTTACGAGATACGATTCGCGAGATACGAGATACGAATTTCGTTTTTCTTTTAAGTTTTTAGCTGTATAATAATAATTAAAAATTGTACTTAAAGCTTACGACTAATTGGGGCTTGCCAAAAAAAGAAATTTCTATATAACATAATAATAATTAGAAAGGGGAAGAAAAAATGATAGAATTTAATCTTGAAAAAGGTTTAAAAGGAATAGCTCAAACAACAGTGAATGAAGAAAATTCCGCAGAAAAATTTGCCAAACCTATGCCATCTGCCTTTGCCACTCCTATGTTAGTTTCTTTGATGGATTTAGCTGCTATAAATGCAGTGAAAAAAAATATTCCGGAAGGTTATATTTCAGTAGCTAGCAAAATATCGGTTACTCATTTGGCTGCTACTCCCTTGGGTATGACGGTTACTGCTGATGCAACTTTAATTGATATTTTTCAAAATCGAATAACCTTTCAAGTAAACGCTTTTGATGAGGTGGAAAAGATAGGAGAAGGGACTGTAGAAAGATATATTATAGATTTGGACAAATTTACCAAGAAAATGTTG
>CAZXYB010000041.1:4833-6509 GCA_964644855.1 uncultured Atribacterota bacterium
GGAACAGAAGGAGCAGATATAATTGAAGAATTAAAACCATTAAGAGATGATTTTATAATTCACAAAAGAAGATACAGTGGATTTTTTCAAACTGATTTAGATATTACTTTAAGAGAAGAAGGGATTTCCGAATTAGAGTTAGTGGGAGTATGTACTAATATCTGTGTTTTGTATACTGCTGCCAGCGCCAGGATGTTAAACTATAAAGTTACAATTTTAAAAGATGCTGTGGCTTCCTTTGATCAACAAGCCCATGATTTTGCCTTAAAACAGATGAAAGATGTTTTAGGTGTTGAAATTAGATAATAAATTCTTTTTTTATCTCCATACCTGGTTTTGTGAACTCAAGCCCTGCTTATTAAATACTCACTTAGCAGGGTAAATTATAATAGGAATCCAATGACTTAATAAATATGGATTGGAGTTTAAAGTAGTGGCTAAAAAAAAATTAAAAGTAGGATTAGCTTTAGGAGGGGGTGGGGCTCGGGGCCTTGCCCACATAGGAGTATTAAAAGTTTTAGAAAGAGAGAATATATCCATTGGCTTAATTACCGGTACCTCAATGGGGGCTATTATCGGAGGAGCATATGCCTTAAAGAAAGATATTTCTGCTATAGAAAAAATTGCCGAGAAATATTCTAAAATTAGTGAATTTAACATTGATTTTTCTTTTAGCGAAAAAGAAAGAAAAGACAAACCATTTTTCTTAAAAAAAATGTCTGATTTTCTGAAAAGAGGTTATATGCTTAACCTTGAACTTAGAAAAAAATATATCAATGACGGAGAAGGGTTAAAGAAAATTATTAAAGATTTGGTAGGTGATAAAGCTTTTACAGATACCAAAATTCCCTTTGCCGCAGTGGCAGCAGATTTAGTAAAAGGAGAAAAAGTAATTATAAAAAAAGGAAAACTGTTCGATGCACTTTTGGCGAGCGCTTCTATTCCAGGAATGTTTCCTCCGGTGATATTAGATAAGAAAATCTTAGTTGATGGAGGGATAGTCGATGTAGTGCCAATAGAAGCAGCTCAGTCGTTAGGGGCAAGTTTTGTTATTGGAGTCAATGTAAGCCAAACTCTTAAAAAGAGGGTTGAATTTGATAATGCCGTAGAAATTTTTTTCCGCTCTGATTCAATTACATCTTCTGAATTAAGAAAATTACAATTATCTTTTGCTGATGTAGTAATTACCCCTAAAGTAGGACGTTTTCATTGGTCAGATTTTTCTAAACCCGAACAATGTGTTCGAGAAGGAGAAATTGCTGCTCAAAATACTATTTTAGAATTAAAGAAAAAATTGAAGACAGTGAAACCAAGTTGGTGGAAAAGATTATTTTATTGAAGCTTCCTTGTTTTTCTTATCTTTAGTATTTTTTTCAATCTTACTATCTGGTTTTTTGGAAATTTTTTTCTTTTCTGATTTATAACTACTACTCCGATTATCTGTACTATAATATCCGCTGCCTTTTAATATAAAATTCCCATTTTTACTTATTAGTCTATAGACTTCTCCACCACAGCTTTTACATTTTTTGATCGGATCTTCTTTAATGGACTGGAATTTTTCAAAAGTACTTCCGCATTTTTTACATTTATATTCATATGTTGGCATAGTTAAATATCCCTTCTAAACATCTAACTGTATATTTTAAACAAATTTACATTTTTGTCAAGATTTT
>CAZXYB010000041.1:6609-7875 GCA_964644855.1 uncultured Atribacterota bacterium
ATTTTTGTCAAGATTTTCTCAAATTTTCTCAAATTTATTAGTATTTCTTGCGAAAATAAGAATCCATTTCCTTTATGTATTACCAAAAGCTAATCTTTTATTTTTTTATTGGTAGAAAAAAAAGACAAAATGCAGGGATAGAAAAATTAATAAAAAAATATTATTGTAAAAAAAGATTTTGTTAGTATAAACTTTAGTGGGGTAGTTAGAATAAAAAAAGGATTTTTAAAAATTGGAATTTTTAATATTTATGTGATAATATATGTAAGTATCTTATATTTTTTTGTTGTATTATTTATTTTCTGGTGAGTATAATATATCATAACCTAAATAATATGTTTAGAAAGTTGAAAAAGGCAAACTGACCGAAAGGACAGGACGCAAAGTTATGGATCTAAAGCATTTTATGCTATGATCGCCAAACCACCAACTTTTATTTATTTTAGGAGATGAACATATGAAAGATAGTGGAAAAACCAAAGAGCAACTGATTAATGAATTGTTTGATTTACGCAAAAAGATTGCCGAGTTAGAAAGTGTAAAAGCCAGCCAAAAACAAACAGAGGAAAAATTAACAAAATCTGAAGAACTACACCGTTTAATAGCTGAAAATACCAATGATGTGATTACTTTACAAGACTTTAATTTAAAGGCAGCATATAGATATGTTAGCCCTTCCATTAAAGCGAGTGCTGGATACGAACCCGAAGAGTTAATCGGTAAATCTCCTTTTGATTTTATTTATCCTGATGATAAAAAGAAATTAAGGCTAATATTAAAAAATTATGTTAATTTTAAGTTAAAAAAGTTTTTTCCCGATAAAGAATTACCTGCTACCCAGAGACTCGAATTTCGCTTTAAAGATAAAGAGGGAAATTGGCGCTATGTTCAAAGCACCGGAAATGCTGCGGGAAATCTGCTGCTTTTTATTACCAGAGATATCACTGACCAGAAGAAGGCTGATGAAGCTCTGTATATAAAACAACAAGAATTTGCCAGTCTCTTTAAGAGTAGCCCAGAGGCTTTAATCTATGTTGATGAGAAGAGTAAAATATTAGATATAAATGCTCAATTTACTGAAATATTCGGTTATATTCTAGAAGAGATTAAGGGAAAAAATGTTGATAATGGTATAATTCATTCTCGGAAAATGATACGTGAAGGGGAAAAGTTAACTAAAAAAGCTCTGAAAGGTTTTGTGAATTATGAAACAATAAGAAAAAGAAAAGACGGAAGTGAGTTTCCGGTATTTATTTCTTCTGCCCC
>CAZXYB010000042.1:0-7833 GCA_964644855.1 uncultured Atribacterota bacterium
ATCTTCTCAGACCGTTATTCGGTCTTTGATTGGGGAGAGATGCCTGACCATATTCCTAATAAGGGTAAATCTCTGTGTATTTCTGCTGCTTATTTTTTTGAAAAATTAGAAAGCATGGGGATAAAGACCCATTACTTGGGTTTAGTAGAGGATGGTCAATTAAAAAGAATATCCGAGGTTAAATATCCTGTAGATATTATGGAAGTTGAGTTGCTTCGAGTATTAAAGCCTCCCAAAACTGCTAATGGTTATGACTATTCAGATTATAAAACAGAAAATTGTAATTTATTAGTCCCTTTAGAAGTTATTTTTCGTAATTCTTTACCTGCAGGTTCAAGTATATTTAAAAGGTTAGAAAAAGGGGAATTAGAATTAAAACAATTGGGCTTGGAAAAGATGCCTGCCCCCGGAGATAATTTAGAAAAACCTTTCTTAGATGTTTCTACCAAGCTTGAGGAAAGTGACCGCTATATGAACTGGAAGGAAGCAAAAAGAATTACTAATTTTAGTGAGAGTCAATTAAGTGAAATTAGAGAGATAACTACTATAGTTAATAAATTAATAACCGAGGAAGCTGATCGAGTTGGTCTAAAATATGAAGATGGAAAAATTGAGTTTGGGTTAGATGTTAATAAAGAGTTATTAATAGTTGACGTTTTAGGAACATTGGATGAATGCAGATTTACATTTAAGGGAATGCCTATAAGTAAAGAAATCGCCAGATTATACTATCGGAAAACTCAGTGGTTTAAAGAATTAGTAGAGGCTAAAAAAAGAGATAGATTAAACTGGAAAGAAAAAGTGAACCTATCTCCTCCACCTTTGCCGGCAAAATTGAAAGAACTTATATCTATGGCTTATTGTGCCTTTACCAATGAAATTACCGGGAGAGTTTGGTTCTCTAAGATTCCGACAATGAAAAAGATATTAGAAGAAATTATTTCGTTTATATAAAATAAAAATTACTTTGAATTTGATTTTAAAAGGAGTTAGTGATGAATAATCAAGAAGAAAGAAATTTAAAAAAGATATTAGAAGAGAATGACCTTACGGAAAGTGAATATAAAAAAATTGTAGAATCCTTAAAAAGAGAGCCAAATGATGTTGAGCTAGGTCTTTATTCAGCAATGTGGTCAGAACACTGCAGCTATAAAAGTTCAAAACCGGTATTAAGTATTTTCCCTACCGAAGCAGAATGGGTTCTTTTTGGTCCCGGAGAGAATGCCGGAGCAATCGACATTGGAGAAGGTCTGGCCATGATGATGAAAATTGAAAGTCATAACCATCCTTCAGCAGTTGAGCCTTTTCACGGAGCTGCAACTGGTTCAGGAGGAGTGGTAAGAGATATACTGGCAATGGGAGCCCGCCCTGTGGCCCTATTAGGTTCTCTACGTTTCGGAAGCTTAGAAGATTCTCACGTAAAATATTTAGTTGAGGAAGCAGCAAAGGGCTTAGCCTTTTACGGAAATGGTATTGAAGTTCCAACTATTGGCGGAGAAACATATTTTTTAGATAGTTATCAGGGCAATCCTTTAGTAAACGCTATGTGTGTTGGTTTAGCAAAGAAGGAAGATATTGTAGTTGCTATAGCTAAAGGAACGGATAGTATAGTGATTTTGGCAGGAGAGAAAACCGGTAGAGATGGAGTGGGTAGTGCAAGCTTTGCCTCACGAGAGTTAGAGGGGGAAGAAAAAGAGATTGAGCATCCTCCTATCCCTCAGGGCAACCCTTTTTTAGAAAAAAAATTAATAGAAGCCTGTTTGGAGATAGTGAAAGAAGGACTTATCTTGGGGATGCAGGATTTAGGCGCGGCTGGATTGGTAAGTTCTACCTGTGAAATGGCCAGTAAGGGAAATTGTGGAATAGAATTAGATCTTTCCTTAGTGCCACGAAAAGAAAAAGGTATAACTCCTCGGGAAATTATGCTTTCCGAAACCCAGGAAAGGATGTTATTAATTGCTAAAAAAGATAAAGAGGATGAGATAGAAAAAATATTTAATAGGTGGGGCATAGAATATACAGTAATAGGAAAAGTAACTTCTGATGGTATTTTACGTCTAAAAGAAGGAGAAAAAATAGTCGGAGAAGTACCGGCAAAATTCTTAGCTGAAGATGTTCCAATCCGTTATTACCAGGGTAAAATTCCTGCCAAATTAAAAGAGATAAAAGAATTAAATTTGAAAAGTATTACCCAACCGGAAGATTACAATCAAGCATTGTTAAAAATGTTAGCATCTCCTAATATTTGCAGCAAAGAATGGGTTTATAAAAACAATAAAAAGATAAATGCTGGAGGCACTGAAGTTATATTGTTTCCAGGAGACGATGCGGGCGTATTAAAAATTAAAGGGAGCAAAAAGGGAATTGCTTTTACCACTGATGGCAATGGAAGATACTGTTATCTTGATCCTTTTGTGGGAGGAGAAATTGCGGTTGCCGAAGCAGCACGCAATCTTTCCTGTAAAGGAGCTTTGCCAATGGCGGTAACTGATAATCTTAATTTTGGAAATCCGGAAAAAGAAGAGATATTCTGGCAGTTGGAAGAATCGGTTAAAGGAATTAGCGAAGCTTGTGAGGTACTGGAAACCCCGGTTATCAGCGGTAATGTTAGTTTGAATAATGAAAGCAATGGAGAAGCTATTTATCCTACTCCTATAATTGGTATGGCCGGGATAATTGAAGATTGTGAACAGCTTTGCACCATGTCATTTAAGAATGATGGTGATTTAATTGTTTTAATAGGAGAAAATAAGGAAGAAATAGGGGGAAGCGAGTATTTAAAAGTTTTTCATGATTTAGAGAGAGGGTTGCCTCCTCAAATTGATTTATGCTTAGAAAAATCAGTAGAGGATGCTTGCAGGGAAAGCATTCAAGCCGGAATAATATCTTCTGCTCATGATTGTGCCGATGGAGGATTAGCAGTAACTTTAGCAGAATGCTGCATAACAGGGGGAAAAGGGGCTGTATTAGAAATTAATGCGAAGATTCGAAATGATGCTCTGCTTTTTGGCGAGACCCAATCCCGAATTGTAATTTCTCTTCCCGAAAATAATTTTGATTCCTTAAAAGAGATTGCTAATAAATATGAAGCTCCAATTCAAATATTAGGAAAAGTTGAAGGAAATAGTTTAAAGATTGATAATCTGATTAATATAGAAGTAGAGCAATTTAAAAAAGCCTGGGAAAGGGAATAAGTTGATGCACGAAGAATGCGGGATTTTTGGAATTTATGATAGAAAAAATAAAAATTTAAATGTAGCGCAATTATCATACCTTAGTCTTTATGCTCTTCAACATCGAGGGCAGGAAAGTGTAGGTATTGCAGTATCTGATGGTAAAAAAATATTGATTTATAAAGATTTAGGTCTGGTTTCCGAGGTATTTGATGAAGAAAAATTGGATACCTTACAAGGTAATTGTGCTGTAGGACATGTTCGTTATTCAGCTAAAGGTAAAGATCTCTGGAAAAGCAGTCAACCTCTAATAAACGAACATAAGGGAAAGACTTTTGTTTTAGCTCATAATGGCAGTTTAATGAATTCTGCTGAGCTGAAAACAAAATTAACTCAAGAATCAAATTTATCTCGTTCTACTACCAATACTGAGATAATGGGTAGTCTAATTGCTGAAAGAAATGAAGAGGATATTGAAGATGCAATTAAATCAGTTGCAACCCAGTTAAAAGGTGCCTTTTCCTTAATTATCATGACCAATGAGAAATTAATTGGCCTTCGTGATCTTTGTGGATTTCGCCCTCTTTCTTTAGGAAAATTAAAGGGTTCTTATCTTTTCGCCTCCGAAACCTGCGCATTTAATCTTATCGGCGCTGAATTTGTTCGAGAAGTGGAACCGGGAGAGATGGTAGTAATTGATAAAGAAGGAGTGAGATCTACCAGAATTTTACCAAGTAATAGAAAAGCTTTATGTGTTTTTGAATTTGTATATCTTGCTCGCCCGGATAGTGATATTTACGGTGAAAACGTTGCTTTAAGCAGACAAAAAATGGGAAGAAAGTTAGCTCAAGAACATCCTGTTGAAGCAGATTTGATAATTCCGGTTCCTGATTCGGGAAGATATGCTGCTATAGGTTACGCTTATCAATCCGGAATTTCTTATGGAGAAGGATTGTTGAGGAATCATTATATCGGAAGAACTTTCATTCAACCGATACAATCAATAAGAGAAGATTCGGTAAAAATAAAACTTTCCCCGATTAAGAAGATTTTAAAGGGACAAAGAGTAGTATTAGTTGATGATTCGATTGTTCGCGGGACTACCAGTAAAAAACTTATTAGACTTCTAAAAGAAGCAGGAGCTCAGGAAGTTCATCTACGAATAAGTTCACCTCCGGTTATGTGGCCCTGTTTTTACGGAATCGATACTCCCAGCAAAAAAGATTTATGGGCTGCCAACCATAGTTTAGAGGAAACCAGAAAATGGTTGGGAGCGGATAGCCTGGGTTATTTGAGCATAGAAGGGCTATGCAGTGTTTTTGATAAAATCCCTGCCGATAATTTTTGCTTAGCTTGTTTTGATGGAAAATATCCAATATAAAGATTAGTATAGCGTATCGTGTATCGAGTATTGCGCGAGGAAAGCAAAAGTCAGAAGATGAAATCCAGGAGTCAGAAGAGAAAGTAGTTTGAAGGGTACAGCGTTTAGCGTATAGCAAATACAGAAATTATTAATATGTAGGTAGAGGCTGACCTTGTGTCTGCCCGAAACGAATCGTAGTGTAGCGTAGAGTATAGAGCGAAAAAGAGTTGAAATATAACTTGTAGATGCATCGTGCTCAACGTAGGCAGGCATCTCACCTTTGCACTCTAATCTCCTCCCCCTTGAGGGGGGAGGATTAAGGTGGGGGTGTTATGCTAATAACTAAAATAATTGGTGAATTGGAAAATTGATAACGTAGGACAGGCGTCTCGCCTGTCTATCAGTCCAAAAAAAGAAAAGGAATTAATTAAATGGGAAAATCTTATAAAGAAGCTGGCGTGGATATCGACTTGGCCAATCAGATAGTTAAAGAAATAAAACCATTAATCAGTAAAACATCTATCCCCGGAGTATTAAGTGGTATAGGTGGATTTGGGGGATTATTTTCTTTGGCCGGGCAGAATTATAAAGAGCCGGTGTTGGTTTCCGGAACTGACGGAGTGGGAACTAAATTAAAAATCGCCTTTGCTCTAAATAAACATGATACTGTTGGTATAGATTTAGTGGCAATGTCGGTGAATGATATCATTACCTGTGGGGCAAAACCTCTATTTTTTCTGGATTACGTCTCTATTGGTAAATTATCAGAAAAAGTAGTTGTCAATCTTATAAAAGGAATTACCGAAGGGTGTAAAATAGCAGACTGTGCTTTACTGGGCGGGGAGACTGCCGAGATGCCCGGATTTTACCCCGAAGGCGAGTATGATTTAGCCGGCTTTGCAGTGGGGATTGTAGAAAAAAGTAAAATAATAGATGGCCGAAAGATTAAAGAAGGAGATTCGGTTATTGGAATTTCCTCTAATGGATTACACAGCAACGGTTTTTCTTTAGTCAGGAAAGTTTTGTTAGAAGATAAAAAATATGGATTCGAAGAGAAATTAACTGTCTTGAAAAGATCTTTAGGAGAAGAACTGATTCGACCAACCAAGATTTATGTAAAGCCAGTTTTATATCTACTCGAAAAATATAATATTTTAGGAGTAGCTCACATTACCGGTGGAGGGCTATTGGAAAATATTCCTCGTATTTTACCGGAAGGAGTTTCAATTCAGATAGACCAAAAAAGCTGGCCTAAACCTCCCATCTTTTCTTTAATTCAAAAAGAAGGAGAAATTTCTGATGAGGAAATGTATCGTACCTTTAATATGGGTATTGGAATGGCGCTAATTGTTAGACCGGATAAAACCGAAAAGATAATTAATGAACTTAGTCAGACGAATTTCCCTTCTTATCTTATTGGTCGAGTAGTAAAAAGGGAAACAAAGGTGCCTGGCACCTTTGTTTCCCTTTTTAAAGGAGAAGGAGTTAATGATTAATATTGGAGTGTTGGCCTCAGGGAGAGGAACAAATTTACAGGCTATAATTGAGGCTATTGAAGGAGGCAAAATTGAGGGAAGAATAAATATTGTAATCAGTGATAATCGCGATGCCTTTGCCCTTAAGAGAGCCAAACAAAATAATATTGAAACTCAATATGTCGATTTTAAAAGTTTTAAAAACAGAGAAGATTACGATAAAGAGATAATTAAAGCACTGGAAGAGAAAAAGATTGACCTGGTAGTTCTGGCTGGATACATGAGGATCTTAAGTCCATTTTTTATTAATGCGTACAAGAATAAGATAATGAATATTCATCCTGCATTACTTCCCTCTTTTCCGGGATTGCATGCTCAGAGGCAAGCCGTAGAATATGGAGCAAAGGTTTCCGGATGTACGGTACATTTTGTTGATGAAGGAGTGGATTCGGGTCCTATTGTTTTACAAAAGTCAGTAGAGGTAAAAGATGACGATACCGAAGAATTATTAGCGGAAAGAATTTTAAAAGAGGAACATCAAATTTATCCTAAGGCAATTCAATTATTTTCTGAAGGTAGATTGATGATTAAAGGAAGAAGAATTTTTATAAAAGAGGTAGATTCAAAATGAAAGTATTGGTCATAGGTAGCGGGGGAAGGGAGCATGCTCTGGTGTGGAAAATTACTCAAAGCCCGAAAGTTTCTCAAATTTATTGCGCACCGGGCAATGCAGGAATTTCTAAGTTAGCCCAATGTGTAAATATTAATGCAGACAGTATAGATAAATTAGTTGATTTTGCCCAAGAAGAAAAAATTGATTTGACTATAGTTGGGCCGGAATTACCTTTATCGAACGGAATAGTGAATGAGTTTAATAGGAAGGGTTTACGAGTATTTGGTCCGAGTAAAAAAGCTACCGAGATTGAGTCAAGTAAAGTTTTTTCCAAATATTTAATGAAAAAGTATAATATTCCTACCGCTAATTACGAGGTCTTCCAAAATAGTGAAAAGGCATTTGATTATATAAAACAACAGGCTTTCCCCTTGGTAATAAAAGCAGATGGATTGGCAGCTGGCAAAGGAGTATTTATTGTAAAAGATTTGCTTCAAGCCAGAGACGCTTTAGATGCCTTGATGGAGGAAAAGAAATTTGGGGAAGCAGGTAGGCAGGTTATAATTGAGGAATTTTTAGAGGGAGAAGAAGTATCGATTTTAGCATTTTGTGATGGGAAGACTATCGTGCCCATGGTTTCCTCCCAGGACCATAAAAAAATATTCGATAATGACCGGGGGCTTAATACCGGTGGTATGGGAGCATATTCTCCGGTTCCCTTTTATCTCAATGAATTTAAAAAGAAAGTTTTAGAAGAAATATTAAAGCCCACCGTAAAGGGTCTACAGAGTGAGGGAAGAGAATATAAGGGAGTAATCTATGCCGGATTAGTTTTAACTAAGCAAGGCCCTAAAGTTTTAGAATTTAATGCCCGCTTTGGCGACCCGGAAACCCAAGTCGTATTACCAAAATTAAAAACAGATTTAATAGATATATTGAATGCAGTAATTGAGGGGACTCTTCATAAAATTAATATCGAATGGGAAGATAATGCCGCGGTATGTGTGGTGGTGGCTTCCGGAGGATATCCGGGAAAGTATCAGAAAGGAAAAGTTATTAGTGGTTTGGAAAGATTGGAAAAGATGAAGGATATTATAGTATTTCATGCTGGCACCAAATTTCAAGATGATAAAATTATTACTTCCGGAGGAAGAGTCTTAGGGATAACTGCCTGGGATGAAAATATATCTAAAGCAAAAGAGAGGGCAT
>CAZXYB010000043.1:0-7815 GCA_964644855.1 uncultured Atribacterota bacterium
TGACTCCCTGCAACCCAATCCATGCTTTTAACCCCTTATGAAAAAATGGGATGTGTCCCTATTTTTCACTATTTTTCAATAATTTTCATAAATCTTACGAAAATGAAACCCATAGACGGCATAGGTTATAGCTATAGGTAAGAGTCGCGGCCGTCGAAACAAAGTCCAGAAAAAGATTTTCCAATAATAAATTCTCTCTTCGCCTATTATACCCAGCTGCCAGATGGATTTAAGGAAGGCAGTAAGATACCAAAAGTGAAATTGATGTTTCTTCTTTTGTAAAGGTCTAATATTTCTTAAAAGCATCAGGAGCCGCTCATAGTAACACTTAGGGGAATAAATGGTATGGAGAACTCTTTTGTAACCATCGATAAGTGTTTTATAGTTCATTTTGGGAATAAAATTAATGGAAAGGTCGGTGTTATCACCTGTAGCTTCTTTTAATAATCTATTCTCTTTAACAAGTCGTTGGTATAGTTTAGTACCCCGAGGAGCGTTTAATAGCCCGACCATGGCGCTGACTATCCCACTTTTTTGAACAAATTTAATCATACTTTCAAAAATTGAAAGTGGGTCACTATCGAAGCCTATAATAAATCCTCCGTTTACTATTAAACCAAACTTCTGGATCTTTTTGACACAAGCTATCAGATCACGATTTTTATTTTGTATTTTATTACATTCAATCAAGCTCTCCTCATTGGGGGTTTCAATACCCACAAATACTGAACCAAAGCCTGCCTGAACCATCAAATGCATAAGTTCCTCATCATCGGAGAGATTTATCGAGGCCTGAGTAGTAAAAGAGAAAGGATATTTCCTTTCTTCCATCCAATCAATTATTGCCGGAAGCACCTCGTTTTTTAACTCTCTCTTATTCCCAATAAAATTATCGTCAACGATAAATACTCCACCTCTCCATCCTTGTAAATAGAGACTATCTAATTCTGCTAATATCTGGTCTTTGGCTTTTAATCTCATCTTATGTCCAAAGAGGAAAGTAACATCACAAAAATCACAATTAAAGGGACAACCACGGGAATATTGGATACACATAGTAACATATTTATTTAGATCAGCTAATTCCCAAAGGGGAATGGGGGTCTTTTTTATATCAGGGAATTGATCTGACTTGTAGATATGTTTAAGGCGCCCTCTTTTTAAATCTTCTAAAAATAGAGGTAGAGTAATTTCAGCCTCATTAAGTATAAAATAATCTACATCATCCTCAAAGTCTTCATATCCGGATGTAAAGAGAGGACCGCCGGCAACAATCTTAGTTCCCAATCTCTTACATTGAGCAATTATCTTCTTCACCGACTCTTTTTGAATAGACATAGCACCAATAAATACATAATCAGCCCATTTGATGTCTCTATCAATTAATGCTGTTGCCGTCATATCTACAAGTTTTTTCTCCCACTCTTTAGGAAGCAGGGCAGCAACAGTTAACAGCCCCAAAGGAGGGAGACTCGCCTTTTTTGAAATAAATTTTAAAGCATGCTTAAAACTCCAAAAGGTATCTGGATATTCTGGGTAAACAAGAAGTATTTTCATAAAAAACCTCCTCTGTAAATATTATTCGCTACCACAAGAAAGAAATCCTTCTTCTCTAAAGATTTTTTCTGATTTCTGCCAGAATAGGAAAAATAGGGACACATCCCATTTTTCAATAACAGTTGAATTCCTTAGACCAAAATTCTGCTACTTTTTTTCTCTCCCCATCATCATCTTTCCGGGTAGCTATAAAAGCCGGGCATTCAGTACAAGTTAATCCGCAAAAGGAAATCATCTTATTCATAATTTTCACCCTTTTTTTTATTTTATACTATCTTGGCAATTTATTCAAAAATTCGTCAAAAGTAATACTCGCTCAAATTTTATCGCGCCATTAACTCTCCATACGCCTCTGTAATTGTAGGAATTGAGATATTGTGTTCTTTCGCCAAGCGGATTAAAGTCCCTCCAAATATATCTCCCTCATTTCTGGTGTTTCCCTTTTCAAAATCTCTTTGAAAGGAGGTCTTGGTTTCGTAAGGAAAGTTGTCGGCTTTTTGTAGAGTTTTTGCTACTATATCTTGTTCAAAATTTATATCTTTTGCTTTCCCAACTAGAACCACTTCTTTCATAATATTTTCCGTCATAATCTTTAGCTTATTATTAGCAAGTACTTTTCCTATTGTTTTTCCCGAATAAGCAGTTGTTAAACTAAACGCACTAATAAATATATACTTTTCCCATATTGCAGGATAGGAATTATCGTGCCAGGTATTACTAATTTCCATTTCATTGAAGAATTTAATAAGGTACTCATAATTATAACCCGGGAGTTTCGGGTCTTTACCAAATACAATATGCCCTTTATGACCTCTTTGTCTTACTGTTCCGGGTTTTTCAATACTGGAAGAAACGTAGACACTTGCGGGTGAAACTATCGCTTTTTGTAAACCGGTCCTTATACGTTCATAAATATCTACTCCGTTAAGCAAGGGAAGAATTATGGTATCAGCGGATATATTTTTTGAAATTGATGCAACAGCATTATCTAAATCGTACCCTTTTACACAGAGTAAATATAAATCCGGGGTAGGAATATGTCTTATATTATCTGTCGCAATATTCGGAAAGCAAAGAAATTCCTCTTTGTCGGTAATAAGATTCAGTCCGTGTTGCTGAATGGCTTTTAAATGTTCCCCTCGGCCTATAAAATAGACCTGTACAGCACGGTTACCTTTACTAATTTCATGAGCTATTCTACCACCAAAATACCCACCGACGCCTCCGACGCCGTATACACATACACTTTTAATCTTTTTATTCATTATACATTACCCTTTCTATCTATTTTTAAATCAACTTTAAGCTCGATCATTATTCGGCTAAATTATATTAAATTTAAACTACCCTTAAAACATTTTTTTAATTTTATCAGGTTTCGTAACTTATGTAAATTTAATAGTATCGAGTATCGAGCTAAGAAAGGGAAGGAAAAAATTGAAAAAAGCAACATTCTTCTTTTTATCTCACTACCCCACTAAAGTTTACACTAACAAATAAATTTATTTGACAATAGAGGTGTTTTACGGTAAATTGATAAGCACTTTTACTTTTCGCCTGCCTGAATCCAAAAATTATAATTCAAAATAAATAATTAAGGAAGAAATAGAAATGAACTTAATTGACTTTGGTGTTTTGATTCCCTTCGTCTTGATTACTACCTTCACCCCGGGACCTAATAACCTGAGCTGTGCCTCCATGAGTATTAATTTTGGAATTAAAAAAACCATGAATTACATCTATGGAATTGTTAGCGGATTTTTCTTATTGTTGTTGCTCTGCGGATTTTTTTCTAATCTACTTTTTACTGCTATTCCCTCTGTCGAACCTATTATGCGCTGGATTGGAGCGGCCTACATTCTCTATCTGGCTTATGGCACTTTTAGAGCCAGCTTTTCCTTTAAGGAAAAATCTGACCAGTATCTCTGGGGTTTTTACAAGGGCGTATTACTCCAATTTTTAAATCCTAAAGCAATCATTTATGGCCTGACACTTTACTCGGTTTTTCTAAATCCCCTTATTGGTAATCACTTTTATATTATCCTCTTCTCATTGGGCTTTACTCTCGTAGGTCTTTGTGCTGTTTTAACCTGGGCTTTATTCGGGGCAATTATTAACCAACATCTGCATCACCTAAAATTAAGAATTACTATAAACAGCATCCTATCCCTTCTCCTGGTCTATACCGCAGTAAAGATTAGCGGAATACTTTCCTGAATTAACAGGGGGAAAGAACAGGAGACGCTTTTCTGTTCTTTTTTTAGATCTTAAAAAAATTTAATCTTGGTAACGAAACTTAAGAAAAAATAAGTTAAAAAAAGTAGATGTCTTTGGTTGAATCGTTGGATATATAGACCATCTAATTATCTCATTTCTCTGGATAAGTTACCCTCAGGGGTTTCAACAGTAAATGATAGGCGATAAACTGCTCCTGCAAATATTATCGTAGTGGTCTGGTAATGTTGCCAATATAGTATATCCTTATGTTGTATTACAAGGTCTAACCCTCACATTACCTTTCAAGAAGTAGCTGCAGATAAAATTGAATTATGCTTTTTTTCTTTTACGGGTTGCAACATCAAATACCACAGCTGCCACAAGCACTAGGGCTCTAACAATGTACTGAAAGGATATATCGATGCCCATAAGGTTCATACCGCTGGTCAGTGACATCATAACAAACGCACCGACGATCGACCCTGTAACCTTGCCGATACCACCGGATGGTGATACACCGCCGACAAAGGCCGCCGCGATTGCATCCAATTCAAACAGAGTGCCCGCTGTCGTTGTGGCGGATTTAAAACGGGAGGCGAATAATATGCCTGATAAAGCGGCAAGCATGCCCATGGAACCGAAAACCACATAGGTTATTTTCTTTACACTGATACCACTTAACTCAGCCGCCTCCGGATTTCCGCCGACAGCATAAATATGTCTACCGAGCACTGTCCGGGTCATAATGAATTGATAAACTATAACTAAAATCAGTACGACCACCGCAGTCCATGAGAGACCTCTGTATCCTGCCAGCACCCAGGTGATACCCCCGATTAAAATCGACATAAAAAACAATTTAATGATAAATAAATACATCGATGATAGCTTAATATTATAGGACTGCATATTTCTACGTTTTTTTATCGCACTTATGATGAAAAATAGAATGACCAGAACTCCGAGGATAAGAGTGAATTTATGTACTCCAGGTAAAATCTCCATGCCGGGAATATCAGGAATGTAGCCATTGCCTATGGCATTAAAAGTGTCATTGGTAATGACTATCGTGCCCCTAGCCATAGTGACAAGTTGCAATGCTCCTCTGTAACCCAGCCATCCGGCAAGTGTTGCCACAAAAGCGGGAATTTTCATCTGCCCTACCAGGAAGCCGGTGAACATTCCTGCCAGAGTTCCCACCGCCAATACAAGCGGTATGCTTGCATATATAGGCAGGTGCCAGTATTCCATAGCAGTAGCCGCTACCGCGCCCAGGAAGCCCGAAAGGTAACCAACCGACAGATCTATATGTGAAATGATAATGACCAGCGTCATACCAACGGCCAATACTGCTATATAGCCCGTCTGATTTATCAGATTACCGATGTTTCTCGATGAAAGGAAGATACCTTTCGTCGTGATGGTAAAGAACGCCATGATAACTAACAAGGCGATATACATACCCCATTCACGGATATTCTGTCCCAATATTTTATTTATCTCCTTAATGAAAGACATCTTAGCCCTTCTTGAGCTTTTCATTTGACTTCTTACTCCCTCCTTCGGCAAAATCATCGCGTGCACCGATGATGTAAGCCACCACATGCTCCCGGAAAGTGTCAATGTCACCGGTGACGGGAGTGTCGCACACCTTGCGCCCTTGGCGCAGCACCATCATTCGGTCACTAACCTGGTAGATATCTTCCAAACGGTGACTGATGATGATGATTGAAGAGCCCTGTGCTTTGAGCTCCCGCACTAAATCAAGCACCTTACTAATGGCCGCCACGCTCAGGGCCGCCGTGGGCTCGTCCATGATAGTGACCTTGTTGTTAAAAGCTGTTGCGCGGGCAATAGCAACCGCCTGACGCTGTCCACCGGACAGATTTTCTACTGACAAACGCACGGAGGAGATGTCAATTTTGAGACGATCTAACAGGCGTTTCGTCTCCAGTTCCATGTGATGCTCGTCCATGATACCAATCGGGCCTATATTTACACTCACCGCTTCACGTCCCATAAAAACGTTGCCAACCACATCCAGGTTGTCGGCCAGAGCCAGGTCCTGATAAACCATCTCGATACCCTGCTGGCGTGCATCCCAGGAATTGACAATATGTGCCTTCTTGCCTTCGATGAACATCTCTCCTTCATCAGGGGTGTATGCTCCACTGAGAATCTTCATCAGGGTAGATTTGCCGGCGGCGTTGTCTCCCACCAATCCCAGCACTTCATTGTGGTGTAATACCAGATCTACTCCTCGTAATGCCTGTACACCACCAAAGCGCTTTTTGATGTTCCGCATTTCCACAACGGGAATATTCTCTGTCATAGGTTTCCTCGCTTTATTTAAAAAATATATAAAAGCATGATTGTACTGGAAAAAACTAAATTTTGTTATGCCGAGCAAAGCGAACCATCTCCACGATAATCAAAAGACCATTCGCTTTGCCCACGGCACTTCTTTTTTACAGCAAATCCCTGTATGAACTAACTGTTAGGTTATTTCTTACTGCAATCCGGTAAATTCGGTGGCCTTATAGTAACCGGAATCGATCAAAGCAGCCTTGACATTGCTCTTGTCAACAGTAACCACTACGGACGGTTTAGCAGGGACATCAATCTTGCCGTTGTTGTAGGAGTTGGTTTGTTCAGGAGTTTTACCATTGAGATAA
This sequence comes from uncultured Atribacterota bacterium, assembly GCA_964644855.1. Classification (GTDB taxonomy): domain Bacteria; phylum Atribacterota; class Phoenicimicrobiia; order Phoenicimicrobiales; family Phoenicimicrobiaceae; genus Sediminicultor. Next base: position 6,450 of record CAZXYB010000043.1, read on the forward strand.
GCGACAGCCGCGGCGATCGCATCGCTGACCAGTGTCCTGACGTCCTTTAAAACGGTCATCGACTGCTTGCCATCAATAATGTACTGTACGGAGGGTATCTCGGCGTCCTGGCCGCTAATCACGTAGCTCTTCACATCCGTGTCGTCAGCAAATGCGTCTGCAATTGCACGGGAGGTACCGTCGTTCGGCGCGAGGATAGATACATTACCCTTATCGGCAGCCGGAGCCATAGTCAGGTTGGCTTCAGCCAGATTCTTAGCGACGGTGAAGTCCCAGTTGGTGGTGACCTGGCCAATAATCTTGCTCATTTCATCACGGGTCAGCGTGGACTTGCCCTGTAGAGCAACGGCTTGGCTTGAGTTCTTGATGACGAAGGTACCAGCGGCAATCTTGGGCTGAAGGACATTCCAGGCGCCCTCAAAGAAGAGGAAGGCATTGTTGTCGGTGGCAGCACCAGCATACAGGTAAAGCGGGTTGCCACTACCGGTAGCCTTGTCAACCAGGTATTGGGCCTGAGCCTCTCCCACAGCAATGCTGTCAAAGGTCACATAGTAATCAACAGCTTCGGTTTCACGGATCAGGCGGTCATAGGAAATGACCTTTATGCCTGCAGCTCTGGCATCGTCTGCAGCGGCAGCAGCAGCGGTACCGTCATGCGGGCAGATGATAAGAACTTTGGCACCCTTGGTAATCAGAGCTTCAACATTCTCTTTTTCGTTAGCGGAAGAGCCCTGGCTGAATAGAATCTCAGCACTGTAGCCGGCAGTCTTGAGCGCATCATTGAAACGAGTTTCGTCCTGTATCCATCTTGGTTCTTCCTTGGTCGGAAGAACGATACCAACATCCAATTTGGACTCAGCAAGTGCAAAACTTACTATTGTAGAAACAAATACCAGAACCAGTATACATAATAATGTTTTCTTCATTTTTATTCTCCTTTTCTTTATTTATTAGATACTTTTTAAGATCTACTTTGGGATTTATTTAATTATATGGATGTTTCTAAAGATTAAACATAATTAAATAAATCTCGTTTTTCTTTTATTTTTTGTAATTGCATATCACCTCCCCTGCTGTCAATTTTTTTAGGATTTTTCGAATTTTCTAAAAAAGTTAACAAACTTATGATATTCCCCTGAACTTCCTCTCACTTTTATGATAGTATCGAATCATGGACGAAACAACAACTGTTTAAGGGCGAGAAATAACAAAGACAATAGTTTAGTTTTTCCAAAATCCTATTTTATAGTATATCACCTCCTACCCACTGTCAACTTTTTTAAAAAGGAACAACCGTTCCCTGTTCTTTTTTTAAAATTCCTTAAAGACTCTGGCTAAAGATTTCCCGGGTGCTTTTAAGTCCAGG
>CAZXYB010000044.1:0-7775 GCA_964644855.1 uncultured Atribacterota bacterium
TAGAAGGTGTGGCCTATTCCCTGCGTCACAATATAGAAGCAGGATTAGAAAGTGGATTAGAGTTGGCAGAAGATTGTATTATGGTAGGAGGGGTAACCAGATCTCCATTATGGATGAAGATATTCTCGGATGTAACTGGATATCCCATAAAAACTCCTACTCAAGACGTAGAGGCTCCTTATGGAGATGCCTTGTTAGCTGGTGTTGGAACAGGTGTCCTAGATTCCTACGAAAGGATAAAGGATTGGGTGCGATTCAACGAAACAATCTACCCTGATAAAAAGGCGAAAAAGATATATGATCAGTATTTTATGGAATACAAGAAAGCATACAAGTCTTTGATGGGCATTATGAAAAGGTTAGGCAAAATAAATTAAAATACACCCTTCAAACTGGACACTTAGAGGTCTTAGCCAGTAGCTAGAATATAGAGATCATAGGATAAATATGATCCCCATATTCTTCTATATCTTTTAATTTTCTGGTTACGGTCTTTTTCTGCTCCATGGTTAACATCCTTATAGGGGTATGTGATGGATTGGCTATGAATCATTGGCTTACCTCCTTTTTGGGGTAGATTTCTTAAATCCTACTAAAAAAAAGTAGGAGGGAGGCAAGTCAACGTCAATAAAACATTTTAGAATAAAGAGTTTAAGAGAAAATTAGTAAATTATTTTTGACATTACTATGTACAACCATACGGAGGATAATCATGTCTGCAATCAAGTCCATTATGGAGAGGGCATACGAAAAACATCTGGTCATACCCGCCTTCAATATGCCTTATATCCCGATGATAAAGCCTGTTGTAAAAGCTTTGCAAGACTCCGATACCTTTGGTTTGATAGCTGTTGCAAGACTCGAGTGGGTGAAATTTTCGTCAGGCAGTTTGGAGGTTGTGGCGGAGGAATACCATCGTTGCAGCGATTTCCGGGTGACTCGTCTGCATTTGGACCATGTGCCAGTTATCGATGAAGATCACAAACTGGTCGATTATCTTGACGATATTTCCAGAGCTATTGGAGCAGGGTATACATCTGTCATGGTCGATGGATCGCGTTTGACTCTGTCCGAAAACATCGCTGCTGTCCGGGAGGTTGTCGCTCTTGCACATTGCAACGATGTCCTGGTTGAGGCGGAATTAGGAGCTGTGATGGGACACGAATCGGGTCCGATGCCCAATTATGAGGAACTGTTCGCAACAGGCAAAGGGTTCACCAATCCCGATGACGCCGAACAGTTTGTCCGAGAAACGGCAGTCGATTGGTTGTCTATAGCGGTAGGTAGTGTGCACGGTGCCATTGCACCTGCTACTCGGAGTCAGAAGAAAATTACTGCTCGGTTACATATCGGTCGGTTGATAGAAATTGATGAACGTCTCAGAATCCCTCTGGTTCTTCATGGAGGCTCAGGGATCGCCCTTCCGTATCTGAAAGATGCATTCCAGCACGGTATTGCAAAGCTCAATATTGGCACAGACATCAGGCAACCATATGAGGCTCTCATGTCGGAATCGGAACAAAAGGCGCAGGATGCTGTTTACACCAAGGTAAGGGAACTGGTTGCCGCCTTGGGAATTGAAGGAACGGCCTCCTTGCTTTCCACACCTGCAGAATAGGTGAAGTAATCGCAGAATTCAACAGGAAGGAGAACGCGATGAGTTTGATGGGAGTTGATATTGGGAGCTCGGGGTGTAAAGTTGCTGTTTATTCAGTAGATGGCATGCTGATCTCCACCGAGTCAACCACATACAGCATCACCATGCCAGGACCGGGGGAGTTCGAACTAGATAGTAGACAAGTTTTAGATGCTGTCTATACAGTGATGCGGACTGTAGTCAAAAGAGCTGGTTCAGATAACAGATATCTTCATGATCCGCTCAAGGCTGTATCGTTCGGATCCTTTTCTGAGGCCATGGTGCCAGTCTCATCCCACGGAGAAATCCTGGGCCCCAGCATCTTTTCCCATGACCAACGAGGCAAGTATGCTGTCGAACGGTTCAATAAGATTGGTCAGAAGGCTTTCTATAAGATTAATCCCAATATCCTTGGGTATTCCTATTCTTATCCAAAACTTGTCTGGTATCGGGAGTCTGCTCCCGATTTCAATACGAAAGTATGGAAATACCTCAACTGGTCAGACTTCCTAACGTTTCAACTCACTGGAGAAGCCGCAACGACCTACGGTCACGCAAACCGAACACTGTTGTTCGACCTCTGGAAAGAGAAGTGGTCAGATGAGCTTCTTGAGATAGGAGGGGTTGAGCGTAGGGTTCTAGCTGATCTCATCCCTTCCGGGATCACCATGGGTTATATGAAGAAAGAAATCTCGGCATCCCTGGGATTCCCTGAGGATGTTCTGGTTGTCTCAGGTGGTCATGACCAATGCATGAACGCACTCGGAGCAGGAGCGATTTCTGGTGGGAGTTCAGTCACAGGCATAGGTACGTTTGAATGCACGACGCTTGTATTTGATGACATACCCGACCCTGATTTGATGCTTGGTCTCAAACTGGGTATTGAGCATCATACAGTGCCGGGGAAATACGTGGCGTTTATCTATAATCAAGGCGGGTCGGTACAGACTTGGTTTATGCAAGCGTTCACACAGGATCTTATTAAAGAAGGTGCTTCTGAGAGGGAGATCCTTAACAGCCTTACAGACGAAGCCCCCAATAAACCGGGAAATGTGGTATTCCTCCCTTTTCTCGAACCTTCAGGAGCTCCAGTGTTTCTTCCAGAGGGAAGAGGATGCTTTTTTGGTATCGGTACGGGAACCGGTAGAGGGGCGCTGTATCGTGCTCTGCTTGAGGGTGAATCAATGTTTTTCCTGGAAGCCTTCGAAGAGCTTTCAAAAAACGGATTATCCATTACTAGTGTACGGGCTACCGGAGGAGGAAGCCGTTCCGATCTCTGGCTACAGATCAAGGCGGATATCCTTCAACGTCCGGTCCATCGTGTCCAGCATCGGGAATCGGGCACTGTTGGGGCGGCTATTGTAGCAGGTCTGGCCACAGGTATGTATGGCTCCCTCGAAGAAGCCGTTGGTATATTCAGTGGAACAGATGCATCATTTTTTCCACGAAAAGAGTTCACCGATATATATGCGAGGTTGTACAAGAAGTATAAGAACGGGTTGGGCCTGGTATCGTCCAGGGAATGGCGTGACTGAAGACGTGGGAGGTTTCATTTATATTGTTCAGGTAATAGGTAAGTTTTTCCAAAAAATTTACAATCGATATTACAGGATTATTACGGTGCCGAGGTTTAGCCTCGGCTTTTTCAATTCATGGCGACTGGAGTGAACGCCTCAGGCTAGACACTTTAAGTCTTAACACACCATGCATTCCCGAGAGCTATTCTTTGCCAATAACTTCTCGTATTTCTCTGGAGGCCGATAGCCTAAAGATGAATGCAACCTCTTCCTATTGTACACTTCGTCAATAAAATATAGGATCTTCTCTGCTACATCAGAAAAGTTTCGTAGATATATCTCCCTCTGCTTTAGAATATTTTACATATTTTGGGGAGGTATACTACTGGATACCCCTATCGGATGATGGATTAGATTATCGCTACTCTTTCCCGGTGAGAATCGGCGTAACTAACCTTTCTGAGATCGGTTCACGATTTTAGATTCTAAAAAATTAAAAAAAATTACAATATTTTAGCAGAAATTTGCAAGGTGATGTTGAATATATTAATATATAGGAAGTTTGAGTTTGTAAGTTCATTTTACTTTGTCAAAGGGCCGTCCCCTGACAAAGTATTTCTTGGGCGGTGCAGCCCTATATTCATCAAGGAAAGGATAATAAAGATAATTATGAATAAACTTTATATTTTTGATATGGGGGGCGTCCTGTGTCGTGGCTTTAATGATATTCCCGTTATAAGTAATTATTTGGGAATTACCGAAGAAAATTTTTTTATTTATTCCGGTGAAAATTTTAGGAAACTTCTTGACGGAAAAATTGATAGTAATGAATTTTGGTTAAGATTTTCTTTAAAATATGGTAAGAAAGTAAAAGAAGAATTATTTGGTAAATTTTTCAATCCGGGGATAATTCAGGGGACAAAGGATATAATAAAACAGCTTAAAAAAAGCAATTCAAGGGTTGTTTGTGGTACTAACACTATAGATGCACATTATTACTATCTTTTAAACCAAGGTGTTTACGATATATTCGATGAGGTTTATGCCTCTAACTTAATGGGTGTATCCAAGCCTGACCCGAATTTTTACTGGCATATTTTGAATAAGGAAAGGATTAAGCCCGAAAATACAGTTTTTGTGGATGATATCGAAGAAAATATTATTTCTGCTCAGAAAATCGGTATTAACTCTATACTTTTTACCGATCCCGATTCTTTAAAAACTAGATTAAAGAATTAATGATTATTCATAAAATTAAGAAAAACAAATGTAGAGGCTCGATTCATCAGGCCTCGAAGTTTTTAATCCCACTTAAGTGAGTTTTTAATGAATAGGTCAGTTCCTCATTGTCTTTCTTTTGAGTTGATTTAAGAATAGTTTTTACCTTTAAATATATATAAGATAATGTTATAATTGAAATAATTTCATTTAAAATGGGCAAATAAAGAGGAGACAGTATGATAAGGATTAAAAGTGCCCGGATTGTAGAAAATGATCAAATAAAAACGGTAGCCATATATGTTGAAAAGGGGAAGATAAAGAATATTGTACCAGGAAATGAGTCATTACTTCCTGTAGTGAAAGAAATTGACGCAAAGGGAAATATAGTATTCCCTGGTTTTATTGACCCTCATGTCCATTTTGATGACCCCGGGTTTACCGAGAGAGAAGATTTCGAAACCGGGACCAGGAGTGCAGCAGCTGGCGGCATTACTACCATTATCGATATGCCTTGCACTTCTATTCCTCCGGTTACTAATGGTTCGAATTTTGATAACAAATTAAATATAGTAAAGCCAAAAGCTTATGTGGATTTTGCTTTCTGGGGAGGGGTAACTCCCGAGCAGGTAGAATCAGGAGAATATAAAAAAAGTTTAAAAGAATTAAAAGATAGAGGTATTATTGGGGTAAAATTTTACACCATTTCCGGAATGGAACTCTATCCCAGAATGCCCGTCCCCAATATGGATAAAGCCTTCAGATTAATGAAAGAATTAAATCTGGTGTGTGCAGTACATGCTGAAGATTATTATCTGGTAGATTATTATTCCCGTCTTATGCAGGAGATGGGAAGAGAAGATCCTGAGAGCTGGTCTCTAGGAAGAACATACGAAGCAGAGCCGGAAGCAATATGGTCTGTAGTGGGAATTACTGAAAAAGTTGGAAATAAACTTCACATTGTCCACCTCTCTACCAAGGCAGGATTAGATATTATTCGGTGGGCGAAGTCTCATGGAGTAGATGCAACTACAGAAACCTGTCCTCAGTATTTAATTTTTACAGCAGAAGATTTTAAAAAGACGGGTTCAATATTAAAGATTGCTCCACCTTTACGCAAAAAAGAGGATAGGGAGGAACTTTGGAAAGGGTTGAAAGATGGTTCAATCGATTTTATTTGCACTGACCACGCCGCCGGGAAATATCCGGAGGAAAAATCATCTCCTGATATCTGGAAAAATTATGCAGGTATCCCCGGTACCCAATTGGCGGTTCCGGTAATGCTTCACTATGGATACCATAAAGGAAAGTTAAGCCTGGGAGAAATTCAGAAGCTAATGTCAGAAAATGCAGCCAAAAGATATGGACTTTATCCTCAGAAAGGAATAATTAAAATCGGAAGTGATGCTGATTTAACAGTGATAGATTTAGAAAAAGAATGGGTGATAAATCCATCCGGATTAGAAAGCAAAGGTAAATATTCACCGTTTTTCGGGAAAAGAATAAAAGGAAAAGTTTATATGACAATGGTTCGTGGAGAAGTAGTATACAGAGAAGATAAAGGAATTATCGGAACTAAAGGATATGGAAAATTAACAAAAAGCAAAATTAAGTAGAGTATCTTTACTTTTATAAATTTTAATTGAGGTAAATATAGAATGGAGTTTAATTATAAAAAAGTATTAGAAAAAGCAAAAGGATATGAACAAAATATATCCAAATTTTTAAGAGATATGATTGCAATTTCAAGTGAAAGTTGCAATGAGAAAGATGTGATTTTAAGAATAAAAGAAGAAATGAGAAGAGTAGGATTTGACAAGGTAAAGATAGATCCAATGGGGAATATTTTGGGCTATATCGGTCATGGGAAACATTTAATTGCTATGGATGCTCATGTTGATACTGTTGGAGTGGGAGAAGCAGAATCATGGAGATATGATCCTTATAAGGGGCACGAAGATAAAGAAATTATTTCGGGCAGGGGTTCAAGTGATCAAGAAGGCGGAATGGCTTCCATGGTATATGCCGGTAAAATAATTAAAGACCTTAATCTTGAAGATGACTATACATTACTTATTACGGGAACTGTTCAAGAAGAAGATTGCGATGGACTCTGTTGGCAATACATTGTTAACGAAGAAAAGATTAAACCGGAATTTGTAGTTATTACAGAGCCTACATCTTGCAATATATATAGAGGACAAAGAGGGAGAATGGAAATAAAAGTGACAACTCATGGGATAAGTTGTCATGGTTCAGCACCGGAAAGAGGGGATAATGCAATATATAAAATGGCTCCAATATTGAACGAATTAAAAGCATTGAATGAAAATTTAATGGACAATGATTTTTTAGGGAAAGGAAGTTTAACTGTTTCCCAAATATTCTTTAGTTCCCCCTCAAGATGTGCCGTTGCTGATAGATGTACAATTTCTATAGATAGAAGATTGACAGATGGAGAGACATGGGAGTATGCATTACAGCAAATAAAGAATTTACCATCAGTTAAATTTGCTAAAGCAGATGTGGTAATTTACGATTATACAAAACCTTCATACACAGGGCTTGTTTACCCCACTCAAAGTTATTTTCCAACATGGGTTTTAAAAGAAGAACATCCTGCTTGTCAAACATTAGTAGAAGCATACAAAGGATTATTTAAAGAAAAACCTTTAGTTGATAAATGGACATTTTCTACAAACGGAGTATCGATTATGGGTAGATACAAAATTCCGTGTATTGGATTTGGGCCGGGTCATGAAGACCAGGCACATGCTTCAAATGAAAAGACCTGGAAGGATGAGTTGGTTAAGGCAGCAGCTATGTATGCAATAATACCGACAATTTATGTAAATAATTATATTAAATAAAATTTAGAAATAAGAAGGGAGGATACAAATGCAAACTATATTTAAGGGAAAACATTTTATCACACTTCAAGATTGGACCAGGGAAGAAATAGATACATTGTTGGAAGTATCTTTTGATTTAAAGAAAAAATTTGCAATGGGTATTCCGACTCCATATCTTCAATACAAAACAATATTTTTAATGTTCTTTGAGCAATCAACACGAACAAGAAACTCTATGGAAGCGGGGATTACTCAATTAGGCGGTCACGGTAATTTTCTAGATACAAGCACTATGCAAATATCTCATGGTGAAGTAGCCAAGGATACAGCTATTATTTTATCAAGATTCGGTCATGCAATAGCTTGTAGAAATTGTTTCTGGGAAGTAGGGAATAAGTACTTAAGAGAATTGGAAAAATGGTCTACAGCTCCCATTATGAATTTGCAATGTGACTTATATCATCCAATGCAGGGGATTGCTGATTTAATGACAATAGAAGAAAAAATTGGAGATTTAAAACGGACTAAAATATCTATTATATGGGCTTATGC
>CAZXYB010000045.1:0-3925 GCA_964644855.1 uncultured Atribacterota bacterium
GACCCAATTTTTGTTTATAAAACATTATTTAGCAACGCTATTGGTAACAGAGATGGCTGGGGTAATGTTCTGTTCAGAGCAACTCCCTTAATATTTACTGGGTTAGCAGTTGCTTTTGCATTCCGCTGTGGCCTATTTAATATAGGTGGGGAAGGGCAAGTGTATATCGGAACTTTTCTTGCTACCTGGGTTGGATTTACCTTTACTAACTTACCTGCTTTTATACTTATTCCCTTATGCATTTTAACTGCCGCTGCCGGTGGTGCTTTATGGGCAGCTATTCCCGGAATTCTAAAAGCTAAAAAAGGAGTACACGAAGTTATTGTTACTATTATGATGAACTGGATAGCTGCTTCTCTAACCTTCTTTCTTGTTTTAAAATTTAAAGCACCGCCAACTGAAGCTATGGAAGCAGCCGGTGTAAAACAGATGATTCCTCACACCAGGGAAATTGCTGAAGCGGCTCGGCTTCCTCGGCTTTATACTATTTTAAAAACATTAAATATAGATTTTCCTTCTTATAATCAAGTGAATGTTTCCTTTTTTATTGCTATTGCTGCTGCCGTATTAGTTTACTATATTTTATGGAAAACGAATTTAGGCTACGAGATAAGAGCAGTAGGTTATAACCCTTTAGCTGCTGAATATGGTGGCATAAGCGTGGGTAAAAATATTATATTAGCTATGATGATAAGCGGTGCTCTTGCCGGATTAGTTGGGACCAATGAAGTAATGGGTTTTAAATATCGCTGGAGACAGGAACTTTTTACCAATTTAGGATTTAACGGAATTGCAGTTGCCCTTTTGGGTAAAAATCATCCCTTAGGAGTGGTTTTAGCTGCCATTTTATTTGGTATTTTGAATTATGGAGGTGCTATAGTTAATATATATACCGAAGGTAGAATACCTCGGGAGCTTATTATGGTACTTCAAGCTGTTATAGTAATTTTTGTAGTAATAAGTGATGAAGTAGTGAAAAGATTGATTAAACAAAGGAGGAAAGTGGTATAATGTTTGCTGATATTTTTAATGCCCAGTTTGTCGCTTCCTCTATCAGAGTAGCTATACCTTTAGCTTTAGCTGGTTTGGGAGGAGTATTTTCAGAAAGGTCCGGAGTGATAAATATCGGATTAGAGGGTATGATGCTAACCGGTGCATTTACAGCAGTAGCTGTAACAAATATTTCCCAAAATCCATGGATAGGATTATTGGCAGCAGTTTTTATTGGTGTATTTTTAGGATTAATTCACGCTATTGTATGCGTAACTTTTAAAGCGAATCAAATAGTAAGTGGTGTAGCTATTAATCTATTCGCCAGCGGAATAACCGTATTCTTTTCCTGGCTTTTATTTGGTGAAACTCAAATTATGACTAAAAGCTCTTTACCAATTTGGGGATTGCCTCTTCCAAACATAGGAGAAGGTTCAACATTTATTAGAAATATGATAGTTATGTTTGCTCATTATTCTCCCCTGGTATACTTAACTATAATAATTTTTATATTGTCACACTTAATATTATATAAAACTCCTTTCGGGTTAAGATTAAGGTCAGTAGGCGAATATCCTCAGGCCGCTGATACTATGGGAGTTAATATTGTTAAAATGCGATATATAGCAGTAATGACCTCCGGTGCTCTTGCCGGATTAGCCGGTGCTTTTTTATCTTTAGAACAAGCTCACTTCTTTGTAAAGGAAATAAGTGGAGGTAGAGGTTTTATTGCTTTGGCAGCTATGATTTTTGGTAAATGGACTCCCTTTGGTACTGCCGGAGCTGCACTTTTGTTTGGCTTTGGAGAAGCTCTTGCCATCAGATTACAGGGTGTCAGTGCTGTTCCAGTTCAATTTATCAATATGGTTCCCTACTTATTGGCAATTTTTGTTTTAGTGAGTGCAGTGGGTAGAGCCATTCCTCCGGCAGCTGATGGAATTCCTTACGAAAAAGAAATAGGGTAAAAAGTAAAAAAAAATTAAGAATAACTCGACCATAAAATATTTTAGGTATATAATATAGAAAATATTATAATTTCCAAAAAGGAGAAAATTTTATTCAAATGAAAGATATTGGGAATTTCTTAAGAGAGAGAAGGGAAGCAAAAGGATTATCTTTAATTGAAGCAGAAAAGGATTTAAAGATACGTAAAAAATATTTACAAGCACTTGAGGAAGGCAATGTAGATATAGCTCCCGGTAAAGCTTATTTCATCGGTTATTTGAGAAATTATTGCAAATATCTGGATATAGATGAAGAAAATGTTAATCAAATAATTCAAACTTATAATAATTTAGAAAGGCAAAAACAGAAGGTCGTTTTGGAAAAAACTAAAGAAGAAGATATCTATCTTAAAACGAAAGATAAATCCATGTTTGAGAAAAAAAGATTCCCCTTTTCTGTTAAGTATGTTTATCTAACCAGCTTTGTCATTATAATTTTTATTGGATTATTTTTATTAAATCACTCTCTTAAAGAAGCCCAGAATTTTCCGGTTCCTTCACCCGAAATTGCAAACGAAACTAACATAAATATCGAGGAAAAACCGAACGATATAAGCACTTTGACTGAAGAAAATACTGAATCGGAAGCAGAAGCCATTATCGCAGAATCTTCGGTGCAGGAAAGTGTTTTAGCTGAAAAATTACCTATTTTAAAATTGATAGCTGATGATAAAACCTGGGTAAAAATTCTATCCGAAGATAAAGTAATATTTGAGGGAATATTGTTCGAAGGGGAAGAATTTTTTTGGGAAACCGACCAAAGCTTGGATATTATTACTGAATACCCGACTAAAATTGAAACATATTATGATGATGAACCAATTGAAATTAGCAAAGGGACTGTTGATAATTACCTTCTAAAATATAATTTTAATCCTGCACAAAATATTTAATTTTTTTTAGGTTTGCCCCGTTAAAGAATTAACTGTTAGTAGGGTAAAGAAACTTAACATAAAAATAGAACAGTTAGGAATACATAAAATTGTGGGAAGAATATTTTTACCAAAACCAGCCAAACTTATTATAAGTATGATCACCTCAGATAAATGTATATTTAGTCTATATAAAGAGGAATTGATAAAAAGGTTTGGAGAAGTTGATATCGAGAGCGATATTCAGCTTTTTAATTTTACCGATTATTACGAAGAAGAATTTGGTAAAAATTTAATGCAAAAAATATTTTCTTTTTCCACTCTGATAAAGATAGGTGAGCTCGCAGAAATTAAAATAATAACCAATAGCATAGAAAAAAATTTTAAGAACGAAAATATTAAAAATAATACAACCTACCCTAAGCGAAAAATAAATCTTGACCCGGGGTATATTACTCTGGATAAATATATTCTGGCCAGTACTAAAAATGGGCCCTCCAGAATTTATCTTAAGCAAGGAATATATGCTGAAATTACTCTTAGATTTATAAATAAATCATTTGTTACTTGCGAGTACACCTATCCCAATTACAAGACCAATGAATATATAAATTATTTAAATTTAGTTAGGCATAAATACAAATTGCAATTAAGGGAGAAGCAAAATAAATAAATAGGGAGTTAGTTATAAAAATTTGGAAAAAGCAAGATCCTTTTTTGCCGTTAATTTAAATCCGGAGATAAAAGAATATTTAACTTCTCTTCAAGGCCACCTAAATGTTCCTGAAAGCAAAATAAAATGGGTTGAAAAAAATAATCTACACCTCACTATGAAATTTTTGGGGTACATATCATTAAAAGAAACGGAATTAATTAAATCAATATTAAAAGAAATTAGCAGTGGATATAGGTCATTCTTCATAAAGTTATCTTCTAATATTGGAATATTTCCAACTTACAGGATGCCCCGGATAATTTGGGTAGGAGTCAAAGAGGGTGCAGATCAATTAAGCGAACTATATAACTCTATAGAAACAGTGTTACGTAAAGAAGGTTTCC
>CAZXYB010000045.1:4025-7737 GCA_964644855.1 uncultured Atribacterota bacterium
AAAATACTTATAAAATAAGAAATTTAAAGGAGTAAACTAAAAAATGACTGACAAAATAGAAAAAAACATCTCGGAAAGAGAAAAAGCATTAAACACAGCTATGCAGAATATTGAACAAAGATTCGGAAAAGGTTCTATAATGAAACTGGGGGACCGCCCAAAGTTTCCCGGAAGTAACACTATTTCTACCGGTTCAATAAGTTTAGATATCGCTCTTGGAGTAGGTGGAGTCCCAAGAGGAAGAGTAATTGAGATTTTTGGTCCCGAATCTTCGGGAAAAACCACACTTGCCCTACACATTATTGCCGAGGCTCAAAAAAATAATGGTATTGCTGCTTTTATCGATGCCGAACACGCTTTAGACCCAACTTATGCCAAAAATATTGGGGTTAACACAGATGAATTAATTATATCCCAACCTGATACAGGAGAGCAGGCTTTAGACATAACTGAATCTTTAGTCAGAAGCAATGCGGTTGATGTTGTGGTCATAGATTCAGTTGCCGCCCTGGTACCTAAGGCTGAAATAGAAGGCAATATGGGAGATTCCTATATGGGATTACAGGCAAGATTAATGTCTCAGGCTCTAAGGAAGCTTACCGCTATTATTAGTAAATCAAGAACTACAACGGTATTTGTAAATCAAATTAGAGAAAAGATTGGTGTCTTTTTTGGTAATCCGGAGACTACTCCCGGTGGCAGGGCACTTAAGTTTTATTCTACCATTAGAATGGATATTAGAAGAAGGGCTACTATTAAGAAGGACGAAAATAATATCGGAATAACGGCTAAAGTAAAAGTGGTAAAAAATAAGGTGGCCCCTCCCTTCAAAGAAACAATGTTCGATATAATTTTTGGTAAAGGAATATCTAAAGAAGGGGATATTATAGATCTTGGCGTTAAATATAATATATTAAAAAAATCAGGGGTCTGGATTTCTTATAATGACATAAAATTTGGACAGGGGCGTGAAAACGCTAAAACTTATCTGCAAGAACACCCTGAAATTGCAAAAGAGATAGAAGACAAAATATTGATAACCGCCGGGCTTGATAAAAGAATGACTAAAGAGGTGCCAAAAAAATAAATAAAATTACTTCTATAAATTATGACAAAAAAAATATTGGCAAGGTAGTTATTTACGTAGATAATAGAACAAGATACAAAATAGATGAAAAGATAATTGAATCATTAGATGTTTATGTGGGTAAAGAATTATCTGACCAAGAAATCGAAAAAATTATTTTCGAAGATAAAACCGGAAGAGGTAAAAAATATCTACTGATGCTTTTTTCCCGAAGAATTTATAGTAAATATGAAATATTCGGAAAATTAAAGAAAAAGGGATATTCAGAAAAAATTATTGCTAATCTTATTTTTTGGTTAGAAGATAATAATTATATTGACGATGAGCTCTTTGCCGAGATGTGGGCGAAATTTCGATTACAAAATAAACCCATAGGAAGATATAAATTAAATCAGGAACTAAGACTAAAGGGAATTAAACAAGATATTATCCAAAAAGTAATAGATAAAACATACGAAGAAATGGATGAATTAACCCTGGCACATAATCTTATAAAAGAAAAGATTGTGTCATTAGAAATAAAAAATATCTGGATAGATCCAAAAAAAATATATAATTTTTTATTAAGAAGAGGCTTTTCAACAGAAATTTCGAGAAATATCTACAATGAGCTAAAAAATAAACTGGTTAAAAAATAATCACCTAACATATCTCGTGCAAACTAGCGTATAGCGTGAAGCGTAGAGTGTAGAGTTAGGAAAGAGAGAGATAGAAGCCTAGTCAGTATCGAGTATCGAGTATATAGTTAAGAAAATAAAAGAGAAGAAAGTAGGGGCGTATTTTATACGCCCTCAATGATATATAAAATCGTAGGACAGGCGTCTCGACTGTCTAAGTAATGTAATGTTTAACGTACTAATAAGTACCTGCTTTTTCTAGCTTTTCTTTCTCTTTCTTAACTCAATACTATATACTCGATACTCGATACTTTCTTTTTGGTTTGACTTTTCAAACTCTACAGGTTAAAATATTTTAAGAAATTATTTCAAAATCTTGCAATTTCTTAAGCGATCATTAAGGTTTCAAATTTTATGCAAATACACACTTAATTATGCTAAAAGGTAATGCATAATTAAAAATATCTTACGTACCTTGTAAATTGAATATTAGGAGGTGAAGTAATATTAGAATTTACTACATTATTACTCTAAACATCCTTATTGGTATAGCAATAGGTTATTTGCTCAATAAGTATATTGCCAAGTCAAAAATATCATCAGCGGAAACTACTTCTAAGAATATTTTAAAAAATGCCGAAAGAGAAGCGGTTTCCCTCAAGAAAGAAACACAGTTACAAGCAAAAGAAGAGGCTTACAATATTAAAAGGGATGCTGAAATAGAAATAAAGCAAAAACGTAATGAAATGCAAAGGCTTGAAAATAGCCTAATTAGCAGAAGTAATAGCTTGGTTCAAAAAATAGAATCACTTGAAAGAAGAGAAAAAACATTAAATTGTAAAGAAAAAGAACTTGAAAATAATATCCAAAAAACAAATAATTTATACCAGGAACAGAAAAACGTATTGATAAAAATTTCCAATATGAGCTTAGAAGAAGCAAAAAATGAACTTTTAAGCAATTTAGAAAAAGAGCTTACTCATGAAACCGGTAAGATGATTAAAGAGATTGAAGAACAAGCAAAAAGTGAAGCAGAGAAAAAATCCAGAAAAATTATATCATTAGCAATTCAAAGGTATTCTGCTGACCAGACAGTGGAAACAACAACATCTTTTGTGCCTTTGCCCAGTGATGACATGAAAGGAAGAATCATAGGAAGAGAAGGTAGGAATATCAGGACATTCGAAATGTTAAGTGGAGTTGATTTAATTGTAGATGATACCCCGGAAGCAGTAATTATTTCAGGGTTTGATCCTATACGAAGAGAAATAGCCCGGCTGTCTTTAGAAAAGCTGATTAGCGATGGCCGCATACAACCGGCAAGAATTGAAGAAGTAATAGAAAAAACTAAATTAATAGTTGATACTAAGATCCAGGAAGAAGGAGAAAAAGTAGTATTTGATACAAATGTAAAAAATATAAGTCCAAAACTAATTAATTTATTGGGAAGATTAAAATATCGTACAAGCTACGGACAGAATGTTCTTCAACATTCAATAGAGGTTGCATATCTTGCTGAAATTATGGCCGCAGAAATTGGTGCAAATTCGCAATTAGCCAAAAGAGCGGGATTGCTTCATGATATCGGAAAAGCTGTTGACCGTGAAATAGAAGGAACTCACGCTATGATTGGTGCTGAGATTGCCAAAAAAAATGGTGAAAGTCTTCAAGTAATTAACGCCATTGCTGCTCATCATAATGATGTAGAACCCAAAACAATTGAAGCCGTTTTAATCCAATCGGCCGATGCCATATCTGCTTCTCGTCCCGGGGCTCGACGTGAGATGATGGAAACTTACATAAAAAGACTTGAAAATTTAGAAGAAATTGCTAATTCATTTGAAGGGGTAGAAAGAGCATTCGCTATTCAAGCGGGCAGAGAAATAAGGATAATCGTAAATCCGGAAGAAATAGATGATTATACAGCAAAAAAAATATCAAGAGATATTTCAAAAAAAGTTGAAAAAAATATAGATTATCCCGGTCAAATTAAAGTAATGGTTATTAG
>CAZXYB010000046.1:0-7602 GCA_964644855.1 uncultured Atribacterota bacterium
TCTTACCGGTTATCTCAGGTCCGGGAGCAGGTTTTTCTTTAGGTTTAGCGGGTGAAATTTCCGAAATGGCAGCCTCTTCACCTGATTTGAATATATCAATCACTACCCTATCAGGATCAATAAGGCTGAAAAGTTCGTATTTTGTTTGCTGATAAAGATCCAATACAACTCTAATAATTTCCTCATTAAATTGGGCTGTCCTTACGGTTTTTATCACCCCATCATCTATCCTTATCTGCCTGGAGGTATTTTCTAATTTTGCAATAGAACCCATTATATCGATAAAAATCCTATCCGGGCTTATTAATTTATCTGCTCTAAATTCCGTCTTTTCGGATAAATCTACCACTATCCTGGTTTTATCAGGATAAGAATAACTTCTAATGTCCAATAAATAGGGCCTTATAGTGTTAATGGACAAAGTCTTGATTTGGTTCTCCCATTTAATGTCTACTTCAGAGATAATTTTAATTACTTCCAAAGGAATCATTACTCTATTATCTATAATTCGAGCCGAAAATTCCAATGGAATTACCTTTTCGTCTATCTCTAAAGAAGGGTCATCAATCACTAAACGGGCTGTACGACCGTTAATATTTATAGTCATCAATTTTAAGGCTGAAAACCAGGTGATCCTTCCTCCTAAAGCTTCAACCACATTACGGGCTGAAACATATAATCGGTCATTCTCGATAACCGAAGGCACAAGGGTCTCGAGAGGTTGGTTATCTAATAATATCTTTATTTCTGAAGATTGAGCGAAAGTTGAAGAAAGAGGAAACAAAATAGCAAATATAAATGATATTAAAATTATATAAAATATTTTTTTCATGTAACCTATTCTATTCCTCCTGAGTTAAATGTCTGATAGCTAAAACTTTCAAAATAGCTGCCAAAGGAACAGCCACCAACACTCCCAATATTCCTAATAACTGACCGCAAATTAACATCGATAAGATTACCGTTAAGGGATGCAGACCTAAGCCTTTCCCCAAGATATTAGGATTAAGATATATTGTTTCAAGTTGATTCACTAAAACAAACAAAATTACAATCATCAACAATGTCCACCAGGGGCTACCCAGGGCAAAGATTAAAGCCAGAATAACTCCCACGATAGGTCCCAAATAGGGGATAAAGTTAAGTACTCCACTAACAATCCCGATAATCAAGGCGAATTTTAAATTTAAGAAGTACAACCCAATACCAATTAAGGTTCCCACAATAAAGCACACTATTATTCGACCACGAATAAAACCACTTACAATATCATCTATTTCCTCCAGTACTTCTTTAAATTTTTTCTTATTTTTTTTAGATACAAAAATATATAAATTTTCTTTAAATATCAACATATCTTTCATTAGATAAAATAAGATTAAAGGAACAATTACTATACCAAAAGTAATACTGGAAACTATATTGGATAGGTAAATTATAATGCTCTGGGAAAAACCCAACACACTTTTCTGCAGCCCAGATAAATTTTCTTTGAGTAAAATCTCTACATCGACCGGGTTTATAAATTTTGAGAGCTGTGGCTTTATAGATAAAATTAGATTTTGATAGTTTTCGATAAAATTAGGAATTTCTTTATACAAAATATTAAGTTGATTTATTACACTGGGGATTAGGAAAAATATAGTTAGGATTAACAAAGCTATTATTATTCCAAATACAATAAGAATAGCCAATACTTTGGGAATATTTTTTTGCGTAAGATACCTATTGAGTGGATCAAAAAAATAAGCTAACATAAAGGCAAAACTAAAATATATAAATAACCACTTCAGCTTACTTAATACATAAAATAAAACAACAAGACCAATGGCTATGCTGATAATAAAATTTAATCTTTTATCTCTTACAAATTCCATAAATATTTTTCACCTAAAACTACTTTTTATTTATCTATTTATAACAAATTAATTCATATTATTCAATTTTTTTTAGCTTTCAGAATTCTATCCCAAGTATCCCGTAAAGATACAATTCGGTTAAAAACTAACTTATCCGATTTTGAATCGGAATCAACGCAAAAGTAACCTTTTCGCATAAATTGGTATCTGCTTCCGGGAGCCGCTCCTGCCAAACTGGGTTCCATTAAACAATTAACTAACACTTCCATGGAATTTAGATTAAGCTGTTTTATAAAATTTTCCCCTTCCTCCCGCTCTTCCGCTCTCTCGTTCTGCTCCAGTAAAAGATAGTCATATAAGCGCACCTCTGCCTTCAAAGCATGGCCTGCAGAAACCCAGTGTAGGGTTCCTTTTACTTTACGTTTGGCGCCCGGCATACCGCTTTTACTTTCCGGATCATATGTACAGTGTACTTCTTTTATCTCTCCTGTTTTTTCATCCCGGACAAATCCTTCGTATTTGATAATATAAGCATTTTTTAAGCGGACTTCCCGACCGGGAGCCAGGCGAAAATATTTTTTCGGCGGGTCTTCACAAAAGTCGTCCCGCTCAATGTAAAGAATCCGGGAAAAAGGTATCTTACGATTCCCAGCAGTAGAATCCTCAGGATTATTTTCCGATTCCACCTCTTCCACCATATCACGAGGATAATTATCAATAACCAATTTTAAAGGCCTCAACACTGCCATAACCCGGGGAGCCTTTATGTTTAAATCTTCACGGATACAGTATTCCAGAAAACGTATATCCACTACACTGTTGGTTTTGGCCACCCCGATACGCTCACAAAAGTTTCGGATAGCCTCCGGGGTATAGCCCCTACGCCGCAAACCGGCTATAGTCGGCATCCGAGGGTCATCCCATCCGATAACATAACCTTCCTCCACCAACTTGCGAAGTTTCCGTTTACTCATTACCGTATTAGTTAAGTTGAGGCGGGCAAATTCTATCTGCTGGGGTAAATCTGAAAGATTCAGGGCATTGAGAACCCAGTCGTACAGAGGGCGATGGTCTTCAAACTCTAGAGTACAAACAGAGTGGGTAATCTTTTCATAATAATCCTCAAGAGGATGAGCATAATCGTACATTGGATAAATACACCATTTGTCTCCGGTTCGGTGATGGGTTGCCTTTAAAATACGGTAAAGAACAGGATCTCTCATATTTAGATTAGGTGAAGACATATCAATTTTAGCCCGCAATACCCTGGAACCGTCAGGAAATTCACCAGCTCGCATACGCCGAAATAGATCCAGATTCTCTTCCACAGAACGGTTGCGATATGGGCTTTCCTTTCCCGGCACCTTAAAATTTCCGCGGTACTTCTTGGTTTCTTCGGGGCTCAGGTCACACACATAAGCCTTACCTGCTTTAATTAGAGCAACGGCATAATCATACATCTTTTTAAAATAATCGGAAGCATAAAAAAGCCTGTCATCCCAGTCAAATCCCAGCCAGCGAACATCGTTAATTATGGAATCAATATACTCCACGTCTTCCTTGTTGGGATTTGTATCGTCAAAGCGGAGATTGCATAGACCACCATTTTGTGTGGCCAAACCAAAATTCAAGCAGATAGACTTGGCATGACCGATATGCAGGTATCCATTAGGTTCCGGAGGAAACCGAAGATGAACCCTTCCATTATATTTATTCGTTTTTTTATCTTGATTGATAATCTCCTGAATAAAATTAACTGTTTCTTTAGACTCTCCGTGATCCATAAATCAGTCCCCTTATTTTATATTGTATTCTACCTTGTTAGTATTATTTTATCAGTGTTAACCGTTTTCTTATATTACTACATTTGCCCCTAAAAATCCAGCTTTATAATCCTTCTCTTGCTACTTGTCTTATTGCTAATTAAAGAAAATATTATTAATATATAATATTTTTTCTTCTAACTACCCCACTAAAGTTTACACTAACTATCACTTCGTATCAAGCAACTCGTGAAGAAAAGCTATAAATAAATGGTATGTCCCCAATTTATTTAATTTACTTTTAATTTACTTGACAAAGAGTAGATTAAAGTGTATTTTATAATAGTTTCATTATATAATTGTTATAAAATATAACTATTAATTCAAAGGTGGTAAAAAAGTGGGTCAAAAAGTCGACCGAAATCAAACCATTGAATATCTTATCAACTATATACCTATATTTCATAAAATATTTTTTCGAAAGGTTTGTTCTAATAAACCATCCAGACAGCATTTACAACTGCTATTGTATATTAAGAAAGACAGTGGCAAACCCATGCACTATTATGGTAAAAAATTGTTCATTTCAAAGCCGAATATGACTACTTTGGCTGATAAATTATTTAAAGAAGGTTTATTGGAAAGACAAACAGATGAAAACGACCGACGGATTATCAATTTGATGATTACACCAAAAGGGAAAGAATTTCTTGAATTTCACAAAAAAAATTTAAAAAAATCGATAATAAAGCGATTGGAAGTACTTGAAGATGAAGATGTACAGAAATTGAATGATAGCTTTGAAAAGATACAAAAAATTTTTAGTAAATTAGACGATTAGATAATAGAAAATTTTTATAAAATTAAAAATACAAAAATTTTACTCACAGGAGCAGATTTGTAATGATTAAATTATTAAAAAACTTGAAACCCTATACCTTATCAATAATAGGAGTTATCGTTTTTGTTTTTTTACAATCACTTTCGGAACTATATTTGCCGACACTTATGTCGGATATTGTAGATACAGGAGTGGTCGATGGGAATATTAATTATATTATAAGAATTGGAATGTGGATGATTCTAATTGCCATTATTGCTATGATTTGCTCTGTTTTGGGAAGTTACCTGGCAGCTAAAGTAGCCACCAGATTCGGGAGAGACCTTCGGACAAAAGTATTTAGCAAAGTGGAAAGTTTTTCTCTGGAAGAATTTGATAAAAAAGGAACTGCCTCTCTTATCATAAGAACGACCAATGATATCACCCAAATTCAACGACTGGCAGTAATTATGCTTAGAATGTTTCTGAGGGCACCGTTGCTTTTTATCGGAGGTATTATTATGGCTGTCTCGAAAGATACAAAATTATCATTGGTTTTTGTAGTTATTTTACCGATTTTAAGCATTATAATTTTTTTCGTCGCCAAGAAAAGTATGTTTCTCTTTAAATCCATGCAAACTAAATTAGATAAACTTAATTTAGTTCTTCGCGAATATTTAACTGGTATACGGGTTATTCGGGCATTTAATCGAGAAGTTTACGAAAAGAAAAAATTCCATAGAGCTAATCTTAATTTAACGGAAACAGCTATAAAAGTTAACAAACTGATGGCTATTTTAATGCCTCTAATGATGTTAATTCTTAATTTGACCATTGTAGCTATTATTTGGTTTGGAAGTATACGAATTAATAATGGTGGCATGCAAGTCGGTGATTTAATGGCCTTTATTCAATATGCATCACAGATTATGTTTGCTTTAATTATGGTTTCAATGATGTTTATCATGGTACCTCGAGCAGCAGTTTCAGCAAATCGAATTAATGAAGTTTTAGATATCGAGCCAAAAATCAAGGATCCCATAATAGCAAAAAAGAGTAAATTAGATATCGAAAATGGTATTAAATTAAAAGGTATTATAAAAGAAAAAGATAAAAGAGGTTATCTTAAATTTGATAAGGTTAACTTCTCTTATCATGGCGCGGAAGAAGCGGTTCTTGATAATATTTCTTTTAACGCTAAGCCGGGGGAACTAACCGCCATTATCGGAGGCACCGGTTCAGGAAAATCCACTTTAATAAACCTTATTCCCCGGTTCTATGAGGTAACTTCCGGTCGTATTTTAATTGATGGTATGGATATCCGAAAATTGACTCAAGAAAAATTACATGCCAAGATTGGTTTAGTTCCTCAAAAAGCCGTTCTCTTTACAGGAACCATTGCGGAGAATATCAGTTTCGGAAACAATAACCTATCCCGAGAGGAAATTACTAAAGCAGCTGAAATTGCTCAAGCAACAGAATTTATTTCTGCCATGGAACAAGATTATGATTCTCCAATTGCCCAGGGAGGAACCAATCTATCAGGAGGTCAGAAACAACGACTGTCTATAGCCAGAGCTCTGGCTAAACATCCTGAAATTTATATTTTTGACGATAGTTTTTCCGCTCTTGATTTTAAAACAGAGGCAAAACTACGAGTAGCCATTAAAAAAGAGATAAAAAATGCCACCACTTTAATTATTGCCCAACGAGTTACCACGGTTATGGATGCAAACCAAATTATTGTTTTAGATGAAGGCAAAATTACGGGTATTGGTAAGCACCGGGAGTTAATCAAAACCTGCAAAGTCTATAGGGAAATTGTGGCTTCACAGCTCTCAGAGGAGGAATTAGCATGAACAAAAAAGATCTAAAACAGAGAACACCAATTAGAGGATTAGGCCGTGGCCCCGGAAGTCATCGAAGTATGTTTATGCCAGTAGAAAAAGCCAAAGATTTTAAAGGAACCTTAAGACGATTACTCGCTTATTTAAAACCGTACCGAGTTAAGCTTATCATTACCTTCCTGGCAGCTATGGTCAGCACCTTTTTCAGTATTATTAGTCCAAAAGTTATGGGACAAGCAACCACTAAATTATTTGAAGGCTTTCTCCTAAAAATGAAAAATGTTCCTAATGCTGCCATTGATTTTAAGTATATTTTACATATTATATTCATCTTAATCGGGTTATATGTTATCAGTGCCATATTTAACTATATCCAACAATATCTTATGGTCGACGTTGCTCAAAATACCGTTTATCAAATGAGAAAAGATATTGATTCTAAATTATCCAGACTACCTTTAAAGTATTTTGATGGAAGAACTCATGGAGAAATACTCAGTCGGGTAACCAATGATATTGATCTCGTCAGTAACACTCTTCAACAAAGTATTACCCAATTAATTACTGCTATAGTAACTTTAATCGGAATAGTGGTTATGATGCTAACTATTAGTCCGATGTTGACTCTAATTGCTTTTGTTACTTTACCTTTGAGTTTTTTGGTTACTAAAGTTATTGCCAAACAATCGCAAAAATACTTTGCCAAACAACAAAAATATTTAGGACAATTGAACGGCCAGGTGGAAGAAATGTACACCGGTCACAAAATCGTTAAAGCCTTTAATTACGAAAAACAATCCATCGATAAATTTAATAAAGTTAATGATCAACTCTATGATGCCGGATGGAAAGCCCAATTTATATCGGGGATTATTATGCCCTTAATGAGTGCTATTGGTAATCTGGGGTATGTATTTATTACTATTTTGGGTGGAATTTCCGTGGCAAGAGGAACTATAACCATCGGTAATGTTCAAGCGTTTATTCAATATTCCCGACAATTTACTCAACCAATCGTTCAAACAGCTAACATTGCTAATATTATTCAATCAACCATTGCAGCTGCCGAGCGTGTCTTTGAAGTTCTTGATGAATCTGAGCAAATAGCGGATAAAAAAGATATGATTCATTTAGATAAACCTAAAGGTAATATAAAACTTGAGCATATTAAATTTGGGTACAATACGGAAAAAATACTCATAAAAGATATGAGTTTTGAAGTAAAGAAAGGCCAAACAATTGCCATAGTAGGTCCTACCGGAGCAGGAAAAACAACTCTGGTTAATTTACTTATGCGGTTTTATGAAATTAAT
>CAZXYB010000047.1:0-7572 GCA_964644855.1 uncultured Atribacterota bacterium
CAGCTGATTATTTAATTGAAAATTATAAGGCAAAAATTATTTTTCTTCCCTTTAAATTTGATGAAGATGTGCATATTAGTGAAGAGATATTATCTTTGATGAAGAATAAGGCTGAGGTGTTAAAAATAAAGCTTGAGCCTGAAGAATTACTTTCTGTTATGTCCCGATTATCTTTGGTGGTTGGGGTGAGGCTTCATTCAATCATATTCTCCAGCATGGTTAATACTCCTTTTATGGCTTTTAACTATGACCCTAAAGTAAAATATTTTGTAGAAGATTTGGGATTATCTGAATTGCTATTAGAGATAGATAAAGATACCTCTTTAAAAAATATTCAAGAAAAGATAGAATATATTAGAGAAAATAATGTTAAAATAAAAGATATTTTACTTGAAAAAGTAAATAATTTAGAAGAAAAAGCTCTTACTAACAATGAATTAGTTTTCAGGTTTTTAAACCCATAACTATTGAGGTTACTATTTAATATGATTAGAATGTTTCACGTATATAAAAATTATTCCAATAAAATTCAGGCCTTGCGGGATATCAATATCCATATAAAAAAGGGTGAATTTGTATTTTTAGTAGGTCCAACCGGGGCAGGGAAGAGTACTTTATTAAAATTGATTTACCGCGGGATTGTTCCTACCAAGGGGCAGGTAATTGTTGATGGGATAAATATAGCCCGACTTAAACCCGGCTACATACCTTATCTAAGGCGGAATATAGGCATTGTCTTTCAAGATTTTAAATTACTGTATGATAGAACAGTATATGAAAATATTTCCTTTGGTTTAAAGGCGATTGGAGCAACTAATTTTGAGATAAAACAGCAAGTTAAGAAAGTTCTTAATTTAGTGGGGCTGGAACATAAAAAGAAAATAAAACCACATTTAATATCCGGAGGAGAGCAGCAAAAATTATGTATTGCCCGGGCTATTGCTAACGAACCATTAATATTACTTACCGATGAACCAACCGGAAATTTAGATCCCTACACTTCATGGGAGATTATGAAACTTTTATTTCATATAAACATACGGGGAACTACTATTATAATTGCTTCTCATGATAAACTTATGATAGATAAAGCCAAGAAACGAGTAGTAAGATTGGAGCGAGGACGAATAATAGAAGATACGCAAAGAGGGAAATATTAAGATGATTTTTGAGAATATGGGATTTTATTTTAGAGAGGCTTTACTCAGTTTTAAAAGAAGCGCTTTGATGAGTATGGCAACAATATTAAGCATCACTACTATTTTAATCATTGTTGGGGTGTTTTTATTAATTTCTATAAATTCCAGTCTTTTTCTAAAAAATATAGAATCCCAATTGGAGATTGTTGTTTATTTAGAAGATAATATTTCCAAGGCCGAGCTAAACAATTTAAAAAGTAACATTACTTCAATAGATGGGATAAAAGAGGTAAAATACGTATCTAAAGAGGAGGCTTACCAGCGTTTATCAAAAGATTTGGGAGAACAAAAAGATATACTCAGCGCTGTTGAAGTAAACCCGCTTCCTGCTTCTTTTGATATACAGGTAAAAGATCCTAAGGCTATTGAGCAAATTGCTAATCAAATAGCTGAATTCAAAAAAGTGGAAGAAGTTGAGTATGGCCGGGAGACAGCAGAAAAATTGTTAAATTTTACTTATATATTTAGAAGAGCGGGAATTTTAGTATTAGCCCTCCTGATTTTTGCTTCTATTTTGATTATATCTAATATAATAAAAATCACTGTGTATGCCAGAAGAAATGAAATTGAAATAATGAGCTTAGCAGGAGCTACTTCCTGGTTTATTAAATGGCCCTTTATAATTGAGGGCTTTTTACAGGGTTTTATTTCGGCTATTTTTTCCGCAATAATATTATATAATTTTTATTTTTTTGCCGTAAATAGAGTGCACCAAGTTATTCCTTTTTTACCATTAGTGGTGGTTAATATTGATTTATTACCCGTAGGTATAGTAATTGTGCTGTTGGGGAGTTTAGTGGGAATTTTAGGGAGTATGTTTTCAGTGGGAAAATATTTAAATGTATAAAAAGAGGTTAGTTTTAATAAATAAGAAAATATTTTTTATTTTACTATTGATTTTGACTTTCATCTTATTTGTTGTTTTTTTTAGCTATGGTGATAACGGCGGGGACTACAGTAAAAAGATAAATGAGGAAAATCAGAGATTAAAAAAGATAGAGCTGCAGATTAAAAGTGTGAAAGATGAAATTAATAATCTGCAAAAGAAAGAGAGCGGTTATCTAGAAGCTCTTCATAAAATTGAAAAACTTTTACTGGATACAGAAAAAGAATTGCAAAGCATCGAAAAAGATTTAAAGCTGGCTCAAAAAGAGATAGGAAAAGCGGAAGACGAAGTTGTTATTGAAAAAGAAAAGCTAAAGGAAAAGACTAAACTATTAGAAAGTAGATTAAGGGAGATATATAAACGCCGCCTAACCGGCTATCTGGGAATTTTATTTAATAGTGAAAGTTTTTCTGATTTTCTTACCCGTTTCAGATATATAAAAAATATTTTGTCCTTAGATGCCAAAGTGATTAATGATATTCGTCAGCAGACGAAAAAGATAGAGAAGAATAAAATGAACCTGGAGAACAGGGAAGAGATATTGAGTTTATTGAAAAAAGAAGTAGACAAAGAGAAAGAAAATATTGAATTTTCTATTAAATCTAAAAAGTCTATAATTAATAAAATAGACTCTCAAAAAGAAGCATATTTAAAATCCTTAAAAGAGTTAGAGCAATCTTCTCAGGAAATAAAGAATATGATAGAGAAAATTTATAAACAGCGGGAAGAAGATTCTAAGAAGGCTTTTCAAAAGGAAGTTCCAACGATTACTCTAAAACCTAAAAAGGGAATTTTGGCCTTACCTATTCAGGGTAAAATAATTTCCGGGTATGGAAGACAAAAAAATATCGAATTTAATACTTATACTTTTAATTTGGGAATAGATATTAGTGCTCCCCTTGGGCAGGTAGTTCATGCAGCCGGTTCGGGAGAGGTAATTTATACCGGAAATATAAAAGGATACGGGCAGATAATAATTATCGATCACGGTGGAAGAGTTACTACTTTATATGCTCATCTTTCTAAAATTTTAGTAGATATCGGGGACAAATTAAAAAAAGAACAAACCATAGGCCAGGTGGGCGATAGCGGCGGTGTTTCTTCTCCCAGGCTGCATTTTGAGGTTAGGGTAGAAGGCAAACCCACCGACCCTATGAATTGGCTATAAATATTAATATTTCTAAGATTAGGTGGTAAAAAAATTGATAAAGATAAAAAGAAATAAAATAATTACTTTAATTACGATTTTTGTATTGGTTTCTATAATAAGTGGATTTATATTTTATAATGTTAGGGCAAACGGCAAGACCAATGAAGAGGAAATATTTGCAAACTTAGAGCCTTTCTTTGAAGCTTTAAATTTGATAAGGTTTGAATATGTAGAGAAGGACATAGATTTAGATGAAGTTATTCAGGGGGCCATAAGAGGCATGTTTAAAACCCTTGATGATCCCTATAGTCGTTATATGGATCCAGACTCCTTTAAAAGAGAACAGGAAGATATGTTTTTAGGTCATTTTGGGGGGTTAGGGATAATCATCTCTATAAAAGATGAGCAATTAACTATAATTTCTCCTATTGAAGATACCCCGGCTTACAGAGCAGGAGTAAAGGCAGGAGATAAGATAGCAGAAATTAATGGAAAATCAACAGAAGGAATGGGATTAGATGAAGCAGTTAATATTTTAAGAGGGGAGAAAGGAACCGAAGTTAGCCTAGGAATTAAGAGAGAAAACATAGAGGAACTTTTAGAAATTAGCATAATCCGAGATATAATCGAAGTTAAAGCAGTAAAAAAAGAAGTAATGGGCAGAGATAATAATATTGGTTATGTCAGGGTTACTACGTTTAATATAAATACCGAACCGGAATTAAAAAAAGTTTTGGATGAATTTAAAAAAGATAGTGATATTCAGGGAATTATTCTCGATTTACGCAATAATCCAGGAGGACTATTGGATAGCGCCATAAAGGTGGCCAGTAAATTTATAAAAGAAGGACCGGTTGTCCACATCAAAGATAGAGACGGGATAGTAGATACTATAAAATCCAGAGGAAATAAATATCCCGAATGGCCTTTATTTGTGTTGGTTAATGAAGGGAGTGCAAGTGCTTCGGAGATTGTAGCCGGAGCGATTCAGGATTATGGAAGAGGAAAATTGTTAGGGGAAAAAACATTTGGCAAGGGAGTGGTTCAGCAAGTCTTTAATTTATCTGATGGCTCGGGAATTGCTATTACCACTTCCGAATATTTCACCCCGAGTGAGCGGTCTATAAATCATATTGGTATTGAACCGGATATATTAGTAGAACCAACAGAAGATAGCGAACAGGATATGCAATTAAACAAGGCGATACAGTTCTTGGAAGAGGAGATAAAACAGTCGTTAGTCGTTAGTGAATAGTGAATAAGTTGTAGGGGCAGACCTTGTGTCTGCCCTTTAGGTACTAAATCGAAAGGAAAATTATTTTGAAAAAAAGTCAGAGAGAAATTATAAATATTATTACTTTAGTAATTATTTTAATCGTAGTTTTTAATATTTCTAATTTATTCAATAAATCTATTAAGGAAGAAAATAACTTTACTAATACCCAAAATGTTGACCCAACTACTGTCGATAAAACAGAGTTAGAAATAAAGGAATCTAAAGAAATCACTTATGATAGCGAACGATATACAGATTTAATAGTTGATGATTTGGCATCTTCAGAGGAAGAGACAATCTTTTCACCTAAAGCAGCTTTTATAATAGATGATTTGGGATATGAAACAGAAGTGGCAAAAAAAATGATGGAATTGGAATATCCTATAGCACTATCTATATTACCTTTTCTCCAGTATTCTGAGTTTACTGCGGAAGAGAGCAAAAAAAATAATAAAGAAGTTATGTTGCATTTGCCGATGGAGCCCAATAATTCTGATGCTAATCCCGGACCCGGCGCCATTAAATCCTATATGTCGGAAGAAGAGATTAGGCAGGCTGTTAGGAAATGTATATTAGATTTTCCCTATGCTATTGGGGTTAATAATCATATGGGTTCAAAGATTACCGAAGATAGAGAAATTATGGAGATAGTCTTAGAAGAGATTAAAGGATATAATTTATTTTTTATAGATAGTATGACCAGTAAGAATTCTATTGCCTACGAGGTTGCCCAGGAGATGGGGATTAAGTCTGCAGTAAGATCGGTCTTTTTGGATAATGGGAATGATATGGAATATATTAAAGGACAGATGTTAGAAGTTCAAAAGATAGCTTTAGAAAAAGGAGAGGTAATTGCTATCGGTCATGATCGGATAAATACTTTCTATGTATTGAAGAGGATGATTCCTGAATTAATTAGGGCGGGCATAGAAATAGTCCCGGTTTCAGAATTAGTTAAATAAGTCCCGATTAAAAATATTAGATTCTCACTATCTAACCTTTCTTCTCCCGTCTTCTTTTTTCTCTCTCTATCTCTTTTTCTATCTTTCCTTTCTTTTCTTCACTCGATACTATATATTGTTTTTCACCATATCTTGATACTGTTTTACTCGATAGCGTTTCCCTTCTTACACCTATTGTCCGCACCTATACGCTGTACGCTCTACGCTATAATCTTAACGCGATACTTTCCTAAAAGATTGTGTTATTAATGTTTTTATATTATAATAATCTTGTTTCTTATTAAAAATAACGTATGTAATTAGTTACTTGGTTAGCTAGTTAAGAAAATAGAATAAAGAAAACAGGAGTCAGGAGCCAGAATATAATAGTATTTCGTGAATTGGCTAATTGGCTAATCGGTCAATTGTACTATCTTGTATCTTGCATTTTAAGCTAACGACTATTCACTAACGACTAACGACTATTAAGGATGGAGGAAGAATGGAAGATAAAAAAATACGGGTTAGGTTTGCCCCCAGCCCTACAGGTATGTTGCACATCGGAGGAGCTCGAACGGCTTTATTTAATTGGCTTTATGCCAGACATTATAATGGGACCTTTGTTTTGCGCATTGAAGATACTGATCAAGTAAGATCTAGCGAAGAAGCAGTAAATGTAATATTGGAAGGCATGAAATGGCTGGGTTTAGACTGGGATGAAGGTCCCGGGAAAGAGGGGGAATATGGTCCTTATTATCAGATGCAAAGATTGCATCTTTATCAGAAATATGCCGGGCAATTACTGAAGAATAAAAAAGCTTATTATTGTTATTGTACCAGAGAAGAATTGGCCGAGAGTAGAGAGAAACAGTCAAAAGAGAAAAAATCTTTTAAGTATGATAGACATTGCTTGAACCTTAGCGAAGAGGATAAGAAGAGATATGAAGCAGAAGGTAGAAAACCGGTAATAAGGCTTAAGATTCCTGCCAGGGAAATTGTCTTTAATGATTTATTAAGAGGTGAAGTAACTTTTGACGGCGGGCTATTAAGTGATTTTGTAATAATGAAATCAGATGGGATTCCCACTTATAATTATGCGGTAGTCATTGACGATGCCTTAATGAAGATTACTGATGTTATGAGAGGAGATGACCATATTTCTAATACTCCTAAACAGATAGTAATATATGAAGCCCTGGGATTTGATGTGCCAAAATTTGCCCATATTCCCATGATTATGGGAGAAGATCATGCGAAGTTAAGTAAGCGTCACGGCGCAGCTTCTGTTATGGAGTACCGGAAAATGGGATATGTACCGGAAGCTTTAATCAACTACATTGCTCATTTAGGGTGGTCTCCCGGTAGTAATAGAGAAATATTTTCTGTAGAAGAAATCGTTAAAGAATTTTCTCTGGAAAATCTTTCCAAACATGCCGCCGTTTTTAGTATGGAAAAATTAAATTGGTTTAATAGTGAATATTTAAAGAAGATGCCCATCGATTCCTTAACCAAAATGCTTCTTCCTTTTCTTAAAGAGGCTAATTATATTGAAAATGAAAAAAGTCTTTCTCCGGCAAAAAATGAGTACATAAAAGAAGTACTGAAGTTAATGCATGGAAGGTTTAAAAACTTTTCTCAATTTATAGAATTTACAGATTATTTTTTTGTAGATAAAATCGATATAGAGCCAAAAGCTTTTCAAACTGTGTTAAACAAAGATGGTGTAACAGAAATTTTAACAGCTTTAAAAGAGAAACTTTTAACGGTTGAGCGTTGGGACGAAAGCAACCTGGAAACTGTCGTAAGGTCTATTGCTTCATCCTTACAAATAAAGGCTGGGAAGATAATTCATCCAACTAGGGTTTCATTGACTGGAAAGAAAATAGGTCCGGGCTTGTTTGAATTGATGGTATTTTTAGGTAAAGAGAAGAATATTCAACGTTTGGAAGATGCTTTAGAAAAAATAAAAGAAGCAAAAAATAGAAAATAGGCTTTTAAAAAAATAGAAAATGTTATAAAATATGTAATGAAATAGTATTAATGTTGGGGGATCGTCCAGTGGTAGGACACCAGATTCTGGATCTGGGAACGGTGGTTCGAGCCCGCCTCCCTCAGCCATT
>CAZXYB010000048.1:0-2800 GCA_964644855.1 uncultured Atribacterota bacterium
TGATTTTCTGGTTCTTCCCCATAATAAATCTTCACTATATTATCAAAAACAGATTTTATATTTTCATCTAATGCTCTATCGGTATAGCCTGCTGTATGAGGACTCATCACTACATTGTTTAATTTTTGAAAATCATATTTGCTGGGCGGTACTTCTTTTTGTTCCGAAGAAGGATATTGATACCAGGTGTCTATTGCTGCTCCCGCGAGATAACATTCTTTTAAAGATTTGAATAGAGCTTCTTCTCTTATTACACTACCACGAGAAATGTTAATTAAATATTTCCCCTTCATTAACTTTAATTCTTTCTCTCCAATCAGCCCACTGGTTTCCTTAGTAAGGGGAACCGCTATAACATTAAAACCTGATTCTTTAATCACTTTTTCTAAATCTTTTTTCTCTCCCAAAAACTCTAAAATATCTTTCTTTTTTAAATCCTCATCTTCTATCTTCCTTTTTAAAGCAAATACTTTCATACCTAAGGCATGGCCAATTTTTGCAATCTCCCATCCAATTGAACCAAGACCTACTATTCCTAAACTTTTTCCCTGAAGTTGAATGGTAGATTCCTTCGTAGAAAATCCATGCCATCTACCCAATCTTAGATCTCTGTCATTAATAACAATATTTTTAGCTAAAGCCAAAATAAGAGCGAAGGCGTGTTCGGCAACTGCATTCTTATTAGCATGAATATTACAAATAAATATATCCGGATAATTTTTATACAAGCTAAAATCTAATTTATCCACCCCAGCAAAAGGAATTTGAATTAATTTTAATTTCCTGGCTTGCTCAAGATCTACCTTACCAAAAGTCCCACCTATTACCACCTCAACTTCTTTAAGATATTTTTTAATAGTTTCTCTTTTATCTGTTTCCGGGATAATAAACTCTAAATTAATTTTTGCTTTCTTATTTAATTCATTAAATACCTTCTCCCATACTTGAGGTTTTACCATCTTGCTTAATATCAAAACTTTCATCTTTGGCCTATCTTTGATCTCTTTTTTTCTTTCAACTTCTTGTAAAAAAGTTCGTACTGCCATTATATGCTTGCACTCGAGTTTTAATTTTCGAGCCCTTCTTAAAAAATCCATACATTCGCACTGAGGAATGTTTATATCAACCTTATAATTTTTTCCTGATTTTGAACTACTTACTAAAAAATAATTATCTTTTCTCTCTACTTTTAAATCTTTAGCAGATTTTTCCCTCTTGCTTATTTCTTCTTCGGTCAGAGCTCTCTTGGCTAAACCATCAGCTATAAAATTATTATCTCTTCTATCCCAGATAAGATATGTTTTACCCGGAATACTCCGAATAATTTCTTCAACCCGATTAAATAATGGAATTATTCCTTTATTCTTTACTTTATATCTTTTGTTTAATTGTTTAACTACTAATTGGCTATCACAATATACATCTATTCTCTCCGGATTTATTTTTTTTGACTCTTCTAATCCTCTAATTAAGGCTTTATATTCAGCAATATTATTAGTTCCATAACCGATGGCTTCACTTATTTTTTTAAATAATTCTCCATCTTTATAAATTACTATCCCGATTGCCATATTCCCCGGATTAGGATAACAGGCACCATCTACTTTCATTAATACCTTAGTCATATTTCTCAACTTCCTTATCAAAATCACTTTTTAATATTTTTTTTATTAAATCTATTACTTCTTGTGTTTTTTTAGCGTAGATTAATTGTTTGTCTTCTTCGTATTTTTCAAACAAAGGACCTAAATCAAAATTTAAAGAAATCACTTTTTTACCAATATTTAAAGCCAAAGCAATCTCCGAAATAGTCCCTGTTCTTCCGGGAAGCGCAACTACTACTTTACTGGTTAAAACATTGATATAATTCCGGGCAAGACCTGCTCCGGTCAAAACATGAATATCGATATATTCAGAAGCCCACTCGGCGTTTGTACCTGGTAAAATACCTATGGTTAGCCCACCGTTTTCCTTTGCCCCTCGAGCTGAAGCTTCCATAATTCCGGAAGCTCTTCCTCCGTTTAATAAAATCCACCCTTCCTTAGCAATTAAACCACCTAAACAACGAGCGTTTTCATAGTCAGCAACATCAACTATTTCTCCTCCTCCCATAACTCCAATAATAATTTTACGGATAGGAATCCCCTTCTCTCTTTTTAAATTAACTTTAAAACTAATTAAATCTTATCTAACTTCTTCCTGTAAGTATGATCGTGAGGACCTAAGTCAATAAATTTAATAGTATCATCCGAATATGTATTACACTCATTACACAAGACTATTTTATCGTCGCCTTTTTTTCGACATATCTTGCAATATAGATAAATAATAAGAAAATTCTTTCTAACGGGACAACTATAATAACCTCTAAAATTACCTTTAAGTGGTTCACCTAAGGCAATTGGTTTTTCTGCAATCATATCTACTTTTATTTTGATAGATTTTTTTATCGATTGGTATTTTTTTAAAGATCTTATAAAAACATCACTAAAAAGAAGTTCCATTAGAAAACCTCTTTATACTTATGCCATTTTATTTTTCCAGATCTTATTTTTGAAATAGTTTCTAATAAACTATCCTTAAAATCTGAATCAGCAAGTATTATTTCAGTCGGATCACCATCTTTAGAGCGTTTTAAATTTAAAATAAATTGGGTTATAATTTCAGATACGGTTGTTCTTTCTCTTTTGGCGTAAATCTTAGCGTATTCTATCAAATCCTTATCCATGGTAATGTTTATTTTACTTTTTCTCATCATTCTAATTACCTCCTTTATACACATATAATATACGCCTTTTAT
>CAZXYB010000048.1:2900-7449 GCA_964644855.1 uncultured Atribacterota bacterium
CCCCTACATTTTCTCTCTGTATAGCACTTTAAGGGTAGTAAAAATAAGTTTTTAATGGTAAAATATTTATGTTAATATTACATATAATTTCTATCATAAAGGATTGCTAAAATATGGATGAAAGAATAAGATACGCCTTTGAGCATAGCAAAATATTAAGAAGACCTAAACAGTTAATATCTACTTTTGGTTCTTCGGTGATTCATTATTATGTGCTAACCGAACCGGTATATTCTGAATTTACCAAGGATACCTTAGAAACTGTGGTAAGGGAAGGAAAGATTAGTTGGTATAAACCAAAATTACTTACTCCTACTTATATGTTTAGGATAGAAGGTTTTAGTACAGAAGCTAAAAACGCATTTGAAACTTTAGCCAGCCAATATCCTGATTTAGCAGGAATTCTTTATAAGTTTAAAGTTAACAAAGAACTTGACGAAATGAATTTCGTTTCTGGTCCTTTACTAACGGTAGCAGAAAATATCAATAATGAAATAGACAAAAAGAAAGATTCACTTTGTACTGTTATTAAAGGTGTATCCGGTCTCTGGGATGTATCCCTTTCTAAGTTTATTTTGGATATGATGGCTAGGAGTGTGTATTCGGCTCAGATACCTGATTTTAAAAGAAGAGGATTTATAGGCGTAAACCAGATTGGTCAACCTATCATCACTAAAGATAGACACGGCGTTCCGATGGCTGCCCGAGAAGAAATAGAAAGATTATTTAAATTGGTAAAAACAGGAGAACTTAAACCAATTAAATTAAAAGAAGAGTTGGATAACTGGGGATTATTCGAATATTATCAGGATAGATTCTTTAATCTTTTCAAGAAAAAATAATAAGATGCTAAATTCCCGCCCTCTCCCATGTCATTCCCGCGAAAGCGGGAATCTATCTTATTTTATTATTTCTGTTTTTTATTTTTGTAGGGGCACAATGAATTGTGCCCTTCCTGTTTTATAATTTTTTTATCCTCTGCTTTATAGCTTCAAAGACAAAATCTGGTTTTGCTCTTCCTTTGGTATGTCGCATAACCTGGCCTACCAAATAGTTTAAAGCTTTTTCTTTCCCTTGGTTATAATCATCTACCGATTTAGGATTTTCGTTGATTACTTTATCAACTATCTTTATTAATTCATTCTCATCAGTGATTTGAGTAACTCCACTTTCCTTTACAATTTGAGAGGCTTCTTTTCCTGTCTTAAACATTTTTTCAAAGACATCTTTAGCCATTTTACCGCTAATTACTCCCTTATCCATAAGATTCAACATCCCTACTAAACTTTCAGAAGAAATAGGGGAATACTCTATCTCTTTTTTTTCTTCATTCAAATTGTGTAGTAATTCCCCCATAATCCAATTACTTAGAACTTTTTTATCAGTATATAAGGAAGCGGCTCTCTCGTAATAATCACCTAATGATTTACTTGAAGTTAATATTTCTGCATCATATTCAGGAATTTGATAATCTTTAATAAATCTTTTTCTTCTTGCTTCAGGTAATTCAGGAAGGTTTTTCCTGATCTTGTCAACCATTTTTAAATCTACCTTAAGAGGCAGGAGATCCGGCTCAGGAAAATAGCGATAATCATGAGCTTCTTCTTTGCTTCGCATTGAGATAGTAATAAACTTCGATTCATTCCAATGCCTGGTTTCCTGAATTATCTTTTCTCCTTCAGCCAGGAGTCTCTTCTGGCGGTCCACCTCAAATTGTAAGGCTTTCTTGACTGCCTTAAAAGAATTTATATTCTTAATTTCTACCTTGGTACCTAAAGCACCGGTTTTCGCATCTCTAAGTGAAATATTAGCATCGCAACGCATTGAACCTTCTTCCATATTGCCATCACATACTCCCAAATGCTGGACTATGCTTCTTAATTTTACCAAGAATATTTGAGCTTCTTCGGGAGAACGAAAATCAGGCTCAGTTACAATCTCCGCCAAAGGAATTCCGCAACGGTTATAATCTGCCAGAGAGTAAGATGAGGAAGTAATATCCCCTTCATGAACCAGTTTACCGGCATCTTCCTCTATATGAACACGGGTGATTCTAATCTTACGCTTTTCTTTACTTTCAGAGAGGGAAATCTCCATATATCCATTTATCCCCAAAGGAGTGTCGTATTGAGAAATCTGATAAGCTTTGGGCAAATCGGGATAAAAATAGTTTTTTCGGTGAAATCTGCTTACCTGATTAATTTTACAATTTAAAGCCACCGAAGTTCTTACGGCAAATTCTAATACTTTTTTATTAAGTACGGGAAGTGAACCGGGTAAACCCAAACACACCGGACAGGTATTGGTATTGGGCTCTTTACCGATATAATCAGTACTGCAATGGCAAAATATTTTTGCTTTAGTCATTAATTGTATATGAATTTCTAAACCGATTACTACTTCTTCTTTCATTCTGCTGCCTCCTTATATTTTGCTGGCTTTATCAATGGCTTTCTCTTCCCTACATCATTATTTTGTTCAAAGTTAAAGGCTGCCCGAAGTATAGTTTCTTCGGAAAAATGCTTACCGATAATTTGTAAACCTATGGGCAGATTATTTTTACTGTATCCGCAATTAATAGAAATTGCAGGTATGCCGGCTAAATTAATAGGGCTAGTATAAATATCAGAGAGATACATAGTTAAAGGATCTGACACCTTCTCGTTCATTTTAAAAGCAGGGGTAGGAGAAACAGGGGTAACAAGTATATCGTATTTAGTAAATGCTTTATCAAAACCTTCTTTTATTAAAGTTCGAACTTTCTGGGCTTTCAAGTAATAAGCATCATAATAACCTGAACTCAAGGCATATGTACCCAGCATAATTCTTCTTTTTACCTCACTTCCGAAACCTTCACTTCTGGTCTTCTGGTACATAGAGGACAGATCTTCATACTCTTCTGCTCTATAGCCATATTGTACCCCATCATATCGCGCTAAGTTTGAACTTGCTTCTGCGGTAGCAATCAAGTAATAAGTAGGCAGAGAATATTCCGTATGGGGTAATGATACTTCTTCAACCTTTGCTCCTAATTTTTCAAATATTTTCAAAGCTCTATACAGGGCATCTTTAATTTCAGGGTCTATTCCTTCTATAAAATACTCTTTGGGAACACCGATTTTTAAATCTTTTATTCCTGCCTGGCAGGATTTTAAGTAATCAGGAATTTCTAAATTTACAGAAGTAGAATCCATATTATCATGTCCACTTATAGCATTCATCATTAGGGCACAGTCGGTCACATCCTTAGTTATGGGCCCTATCTGGTCTAAAGACGAGGCATAGGCAACCAAACCATATCTGGATACCCTTCCGTAAGTTGGTTTTAATCCCACCATTCCACAGAAAGACGCAGGTTGACGTATAGAGCCTCCCGTATCTGTGCCCAAAGCAACAAATGTCTCATCTGCTGCTACTGCGGCAGCTGAACCACCGCTGGAACCACCGGGCACTCTTTCTAAATCCCAGGGATTATGAGTAGGACCAAAAGCAGAATTTTCGGTAGATGAACCCATAGCAAACTCGTCCATATTGGTTTTTCCTATTATTATGGCTCCTGCTTCCTTCAATCTATTAATTACCGTAGCATTATAGGGCGGGATAAAACCTTTCAGTATTTTGGAACCGCAGGTAGTCTCTGTTCCCTGTGTAGTTATAATATCCTTTATAGCAACCGCTACACCAGCTAAGGGAGGAAGTTCTTCTCCGTTTTTAACCTTTGTATCTATTTTTTTGGCTTGCTTTAAGGCCTCTTCTCGATTAATAACCAGAAAGGCTTTGATTAAATTATCTACTTTATCTATCTGATTAAAAATATCCTGCATAACTTCACAGGCAGTTATTTTCTTTTTTTTAATTGAGTCAACTACTTCATGAGCAGTTAATTGGTTTAAAGTCACCTATCTTTCCTCCTCTAATTAGTCGTTAGTGAATAGTGAATAGTCGTTAGTACAAATACAAGTTTTCAGTATGCAACTAAAAATTTAAAACTTTTTTTGTATAATATATATTGTTTGGGTCGGATTTATCCGACCCGGTCCTTTGCGGGTTCGATAAATCGAACCCCTACACCTGTCAATCCCACACTCTTATGTCATTATTGTTTTCTTTTCTGTCATTCCCGTCCTCTCCCATGTCATTCCCGCGAAAGCGGGAATCTATCTTATCCTATACTTTTCTTATCCCGTATTTCTGTTTTTTATTATTGATTTTCCTTTTGTGCTTTTAACTTTTTGCTCTATAATATTCACCTATTACATTATTTTAGGAACTTTAAAATAGCCTCTTTTAACATATTTACTATTCGAAAGGACTTCTTCCTGAGGTAAAGAAGGTTCAACCTTGTCTTCATTTAGTAGATTAGGCATAGAAGCAACATAAGCAGTAGGTTCAACTTTTTCAGTATCAAGTTCATTTAACTTTTTAAAATAATCTAAAATTGAATTTAACTGTGAGGTAAATTCTTCCTTTTCTTCTTCGTTAAATTCTAATTTTGCTAATTTAGCCACATATTCTACTTCTTTTTTAGTAATTATTTTTTTAGTCATAT
>CAZXYB010000049.1:0-1069 GCA_964644855.1 uncultured Atribacterota bacterium
TTTTCCTATCCTGTCAATGGCCAACGAGAGAGAAAGAGAACGAATCCTTAATTTTGAATTGGCCGGGGGGTCAGGTCTTCACATTTGACATAAGTTAATATTACACTAAATAATCAAGAGACTTATGTCAAATGTTGAGACCCCCTTTGCTCCTTTCCTAAAACTTAAAACCATTTTCTTTAATTAGCTTAATGCAGGTGTCTACTACTTCCGGGTCAAAAAGAATATTTTTATTCTCGAGAATTTCAGCTAAAGCTTCATCAATACTAAGAGCAGGTCGGTAAGATTTATAAGAAGACATTGCTTCTACCACATTTGCCACCCCTAATATTTTTGCCTCTATGCAAATTTCATCACCTTTTAATCCTCTCGGATAACCTGAACCATCTATCTTTTCCTGATGTTGAAGGACAATTTCGGCAATAGGCCAGGGAAAATCTACTTTTTTTAAGATATCGTAACCTACCCTGGGATAATTTTTAACTAAATTAAATTCTACCTCAACTAGTTTCTTGGGCTTACTTATAATTTCAGTGGGTAAATTAACCTTTCCAATATCATGAACTAAGGAAGCAACCCTGGTTCCCTCAATCTTGTCCTGAGAGAGTTTCATTTCCCGGGCTATGGCAGTGGCAAGTTTAGAGACTCTTTGTTGGTGCCCTGCGGAGTAAGGGTCTCTTAATTCGATTACTTTGGTAATAATATTGGCAGTACCTTCTATGACTTTTTCTATCTTTTTACAAGTTTGTTGGAAATTTTTTTCCACCTGTTTATACTTAAGTTTTACTTCTTCTAAGCCGTCAATCTTTTCCTGCATTTTTTTTATTTCTTTAATAAGCTGGCCTTTTGTCTTTTCCTCGTCTTTCATTTTTAAAATTACACCTCCGTAAAAATTGATATTTATTAATTTTTATACGAATATTCAAAAAAAACTGATTTTTATAATTTGAATATTGCCAAGCATTTGTCATTTACTATATTAGTATTCTACATAATTTTAAAAAATCCTCTTTTTTAGCTCATATTTTTTAATAATAGCCTATTTTTTTAGTTATCTCACCTGTTTTCT
>CAZXYB010000049.1:1169-7294 GCA_964644855.1 uncultured Atribacterota bacterium
AGAGTTGTTAAAATATTTTAAAAATTTTCGTAGATGTGCTCTATTATTCTGTTTTCAAAAATTTTAGGGTCGTTTTCATCTTCTATAAATATAAAATTATTTTCCATAAGACAAAAGACTACCCATCTCTTATTTTTGGTTTTCAATAATCCGGCCAGTGCTGAAGCCGAGGATAAGGTCCCGGTCTTGCCCCATACCTGAAAAGGCAGGCGTTCTCTTAAAGTCCCCTTCTCTTTGGTATTGGCAAAATAATCCAGTATTTTAAAATCGTATTTCCGGTAAAGATAGGAAATCACTTCCACCAGATGAGCGGAAGTTATAAGATTATATTCAGAGAGCCCACAGCCATCCACAAGAATGTAATCTTCTCCCCATTTTAAACCCAGGGCTGTATCAATAACCTCTTCCAAAGAGGCAATAGACCGAGCAATAGTAGTGGAGCTCCCCTCAGGATTATCCTCAGGTGCCAGCGAACGAAAAATATTTTCAGCACTTTGATTATCACTTTTTTTCATCATGTAAGCCAGTATTTTATCCAGGGTATCAGAGTAATAAACATACTTTACCCGTGAATCCTCTTTGGTCTTCCCAATCCGAATACCCCCCTCTATCTTAACTCCTTTTTTGGATAGCTCTTGAGAAAAAATATTTCCCCAGAGAAGAGGCATGGTATTAAGATAGGAATTTTGTTTTTCCTTGACTTTGGACCCCATCACAGTTAATGCTCCGATTAAGGGGTTTTTATCATCCCACATCCATCCCCTTCCTAAAAACTCTTCAGGTAAGAACTTTGAATTATCCAATACGATATCTCCGGAGATATGTCTAATATTAAACTTTTGCACCAGAGCATCTGCTATCTTTCTGATAACCTCCGGGGTTTGAGTGGGGTCTCCGCTCCCTGCTATATACAAGTCTCCGTTTATCTCTCCGGGAGTAGTGCTGGAAAAATAGAAGGAAGTCGGATAAGCATACTGCTCCTCATCAAATATTTCCAGAGCAGCCATCAGGGTAAATATTTTGGTAAGGGATGCCGGGGTAAAAAGTTTATCTTCATTATAAGAAAATAGCACTTCCTGGGTATTTAAGTCTTTTATCAGGACTCCCGAAAATCCCGGGAATTGATTTATCTCATCCCGAATACCTACACCCGGGTCAGCAGCGACTGTACCAATTAAAAGTAAAGCACATATTAAAAAGGATGATAAAAAAATAATTATCTTATATCTTAATTTCAAACTCTTTTCCTTCCCTGATTTCTTAATGAATGGACTTTTAGTATTTAGCGATTATTAATTCTTCATATAAAATTTTTTCGATTATTTTTCTTTCCAAAATTTGTTGCTGGAAATAAAATCTTTATTATTAAAAAATGGGCAAATGGTAATACATTTGGAACAATCACTGGTGTTTTCTGCCCAAAACTCAAAGCATTTTTCCGGGTTGATATAATACTTTTTTACACCCGGATTATTGGAAATGGTTTCACCCTTTAAGTCCGGTTCCGGTTGAAAAGAAATTGCTTTAGCCTCACAAATTTCAGCACATTGATAACATCTTTTACAAAAATTAGAAAGCTTAGAAATAAAATTAATATTTTGTTCATCCGAAACTAAAGGTAAATCAGTAAAAACTTTACAAATTCTGACTCCCGAACCATATTCCGGAGTAACCAGCAAACCATTTCGTCCTAATGCACCCAGACCGGCATCAATAGCCAGAGGAATGCTTAAGGCGGTATCATTACCGCATTGAATAGCCCGATAACCTAAATTTCTAATGAATTCCCCCAGACAGGAGATAACAAAAGCCATCTTGGAATAACCTAATCCGGTAGCAGCACAGGCAGGTAAAGCGGGAGTAGTGGATAACCCCGGAGAGTCCATCTCTATAGCTATAACTATTGCCCGGTTAATACCCTGGGGTAAATTTATGGGATAGGAACCTAAAAATTGTCCATTTGATCTCTTACCTGCATTCTTATAAATCCATTTTTCATTAATTTTAGTTATCCCCACCAGAGAGGCACCGTAAAATCTGGCTACTTTTTTTACCTTAGCAGTAAATTCTGCCAGGTCTTTAATCTGGTATTTTTGTTCTCTTAATTTATAACCATACCAATCTTCTTCAAAGGAGGTATCGCCTTCCCAGGAAAAAGCAAAAGGGAATCGATTATAGACTGCCCAGGAAGCCTTGGAAAAGGCATAATCAAAATGGGTATAACCTTCATTATCCTCTTTAATATTCTTTAGCATATCATCCGCAAAATTATTT
Organism: uncultured Atribacterota bacterium; assembly: GCA_964644855.1. Taxonomy (GTDB): domain Bacteria; phylum Atribacterota; class Phoenicimicrobiia; order Phoenicimicrobiales; family Phoenicimicrobiaceae; genus Sediminicultor. Next base: position 3,444 of record CAZXYB010000049.1, read on the forward strand.
TGGTAAGTTTTCAGGCCTTTATCCCACAGATAACGGCAAAACATTTCATTTTTCTGGTCAAATCTCCGATAAACATCCTCATCGATTTCATAATATTTTTCTTCCATTTGCCACTCCTTTTTTAACTCCTGCCCTTAATTAGCACCTAATTTTCTGCATCATTTTTAACAATCAACAAATCTTCTTTATTCTACATAACTTAGCATAAATTTATTTTGGTGGTTGCTTCTTGTTCTCTCTTGCTATAACTGGCTCTACATGGATAGTAGTCTCAATATCCATTTCTTCTTTTATCTTCTCTTCTAATTCTTCGGCAATCTTGTGGGCATCTTTCAACCTCATATCTGCTGGTAATCTAATATGAAAAGTCAATTCTTTATTTTCTCCATATTTGTGACAATGAAGGTGATGTAATTTAACATCATGAGATACGTTATTGGCCACAATTTTTCTAATCTCTGCTTCAAAATCCTCGGAGGGCCCTTCCCCGATTAAGGTACTGATTGATTTTTTTAAAATGATATAGGTGGTATAAAATATGACTAAAGATACTACAGCGCCCATGATACTGTCCACCCACCAGAAATACCCTCCAATAAATATTCCTAGCAAAATCATAAGAGATACCAGGGCATCACTTCTGTGATGCCAGCCATCGGCAATAAGTGATTGAGAATTGATTTTCTTTCCGACGCGTATAGAAAACTGAGCCAAACCTTCTTTTACTATAACGGAGATTATAAAAACTACTATAGCTAAATTTCCGTAAGAAGCGGATTGATGATTTATAAATTTTTGAATCGAGGAGATTAAAAAACTGACGCCTACCAGGGCCAATAAGGTACCGATGATAACCGAACTAATTATCTCTGCCTGACCGTGTCCGAAGGGGTGTTTTTTATCCGCAGGTTTAGATGAAACTTTAAAACCTATAATCACCACCAGAGAAGTAAGTGAGTCAGACAAAGTATGCCAGGCATCGGCAATGATAGCTATGGAAAAAGTCTTGATTCCCACCCAGTATTTCAAACCAAAAAGAAGGGTATTCACAATGATTGATACGGTTCCCTCTAAATATCCGATAGAAATTTTGTATTTTTTTGATATTTGTTTTTTTGAATTAATTTTCATTTTTCTTTTTTTAAACCCATTCGGTAACATATTCTTTTAAATGTTTGGTTTGATTCAATTGCAGCAGGCAATATCCTCTGCCTTCTTTATAAGAAAGAAGACTGTAAGATGCGGTATCCAGATGAATCCTCCAAAAATAGGGTGAGGCAATATTCAGGCAGGCGGCAATAAGAGGTTTTAATACTGCCCGGTGGGAAACTACCACTAAAACCTCTCCATCATACCTGGAAACTAAACTATCCAGACAGGCCTTGGTCCTTTTTTGCACATCATAAAGAGTTTCCATATCTTTCACTTGAAGTTTTTCCGGATTGTTTACCCAGAGCTCCCATTCCCTGGGATAGAGTCTGGCAATCTCTTCTTTAAATTGCCCTCCCCAGCTTCCCAATTCAATATTATTAAATTGTTCTTCTAATTTCACTTCTATCCCACATTCTTGGCCAATTGCCTCAGCTGTCTGCCTGGCCCGGGATAGAGGACTGGTATAAATATGCTTAAGAGGAAAATTTTTCAGCTCTTTTGCCAAATCCCGGGCTTGAATAAGCCCTCTTTCATTTAAAGGAAAATCTGTCCTCCCTCTAAACATCCCTTTAATATTTCCTTCACATTCTCCGTGTCTTGCTAAAATAATTAGTTTTCCCTTAAAATCCTTAAACATTCTTACCTCCTGTATTAACAAAATGTAAAGAAAAGTACCAGGCATTTTTTAGTTACGTCTATGTAACATTCTGTGCCAGGCACTTTTCTTTACATTTTTCCTTTCCATTCTTTAAAAAATTCTTTTAAGTAAAGATTTAGAAAACGGTGTCTCCTTTTGGCCATTTTTCTGCCGAAAGGAGTATACATCATATCTTTAAGTTTTAATAATTTTTCGTAAAAATGATTAACAGATGGTGCTTCGGTAGTTTTATATTCTTCCTTAGTTATGAATTTGTTCGCTTTAATGGCCGGATCGTAAATTGGACGGTTAAAAAATCCCCCATAAGTAAAAGCCCGGGCAATACCGATTGCTCCTATGGCGTCCAGACGGTCGGCATCAGTCACAGCCATTAATTCTTTGGAGACTGCTGGAGCAGAAGATTTTTTCTTGCCTTTCCTCTTGCCTTTAAGGGGTAAAGTATGCATAAAAGAAATCTGAGAAGTAATTTCTACAATCTTATCGATAAGCGAAGGAGAAATCTCCAGAGAAGAGAGCCACTCCCTTACCTTTGCTTTCCCCACTTCTTCATCTCCCTGAAAGAACTTGTAATCACCGATATCATGTAATAGCGCCGCCAATTCTACTATAAAAATATCCGCATCTTCATGCCGGGCAATCCGTTTAGCCAAATTTCTTACGCGATGAACATGCCACCAGTCATGACCGGTACTATCTTTACTCAAGGTTTCTTTTACAAAAGTTTCAGTTTTTTCAATTATCTCTTGCCTATCCATATTTCCTACCAGGGAACGGTTCTTTGGCAGGTTTTTACCTACCAAAGAACCGTTTATTTTTCCATCTTATTTTATTCTTATATTGTTTTATTTAACTACAATCAAATTATAATTCTGTGTGCCCAGACCTATCTTTTCTGCATAATTCAGGCCTATTTTCCAATCGGTATTAATATTAACATGGCTAAATTTATCTTCTCCGGAATGAAAATGCTTCTCTTCCAGAATACTGCCTTTGATCATAGGAGCTTTATTTACTAAATCAACACAGGCTCTATCCAGGGCAACAGGGTCAAAAGAGGCGGCCATTCCGATATCCGGCACTATAGCCATATCATTATAATTGCAGCAATCACAATAAGGAGAGACATTCATAATAAAACTGATGTGAAAATGAGGCTTGTCTTTTAAGACTGCATAAGTATATTCTGCAATCTTTTCCTGAACATTACCTCCCGACTCATCAAAACCTACTACAGCGGCACTGTATTGGCATACCGCTACACACTGGCCGCAACCGATACATTTTTGATAATCAATTTCTGCCTTTTTATCTTCATTAAAATGAATGGCCTCCTGGGAGCAGTTTTTAATACACTGGCCGCAACCGATACAATTTTTAAGGTTAATCCTGGGTTTGGAATTAGCATGCATCTCCATCTTGCCAGCCCGGGAACCGCTGCCCATCCCTAAATTTTTCAGGGCACCACCGAAACCGGTCATTTCATGACCTTTAAAATGAGTCAGAGAAATAATTATATCGGCATCGGCAATAGCTGTAGCTATCCTGGGTGCTTTACAATGTTTTTGGTTGATGGTAATCTCCCGATATTCAGTCCCCTTCAAGCCATCGGCGATAATCACATCACATCCTGCGGCAATCCGATTAAAACCGTTCTCCATAGCTGTATTTAAATGGTCTACGGCATTGGCTCTTTTGCCATGATAAAGAGTATTGGCATCAGTTAAAAATGGTTTGCCACCTAAATCTTTAATCAATTTTACAATGCAAGCTGCATAATTAGGCCGAATATAAGCAAGATTCCCCGGTTCCCCAAAATGAATTTTTAGAGCTGTAAGCTTATCCTTAAAATCAATCCCTTTAATCCCGGCTTCTAAAACTAATTTCTTTAATTTATCCAACAGGTTCTTCCCCGGTTTTGCCCTTAAATCTGTAAAATACACTTTTGCTCTATTCACTATGTTTGCCTCCTATTTTTTTAAAAAACTAAAAATAAGTTTTCTATTATTTTAATCAATTAAAGGTATTAAAGCAAATTTTACAT
>CAZXYB010000050.1:0-7195 GCA_964644855.1 uncultured Atribacterota bacterium
AAATAATAAGCTTTTCTGGATCCAATTTTCTCCTCCTCTATTTAGTCGTTAGTCGTTAGTGAATAGTCGTTAGCATTAAATACAAGTTGCAAGGTACGAGATGCAAGCTAATTAACTACTCGGTTACCCAGTTTAGCATTTAAATTAGTCTACCAGTCACCCAGTCCGCCGATCTTCCAGTCAATGCGGCAGGCAACACGCCATTACTTTCTTTCTTTAAACTCATAACTTACATCTTTAACTTTCTCTACTTGCGTTACACACCTGTACCTATATGTTCTACATTATCTAATATTCTATCTTCTTCTTTCCTAACTATACGCTATACGCTATACGCTATCCAATATTCTCCTAACTTCTATTTTTCTCCCTCTTCACTACATACTACATACTATATACTATAATAATTAGGCTTCTATCTTGCTTTTTTTCTTCTTTACTATTCACTATTCACTAACGACTAACGACTGTTTTGATATTTTCTTCAAAAGGTTTTCTAATAATCCCCTTTTCAGTAATAATGGCTTCCACATAAGCATTAGGAGTAAGGTCAAAAGCCGGATTAAATACTTTTACTCCCACAGGGGCTATCTGCTTACCTAATATATGAGTAACTTCTTTAGGGTCCCTCTCTTCGATGGGAATTTCCTTCCCTGATTTTAACGACATATCAATAGTAGATATGGGAGCAGCAACATAAAAAGGTACTTTATTTTCTCGGGCTAAAACTGACAAAGAATAAGTTCCGATTTTATTTGCCACATCACCATTTCGAGCAATACGATCTGCCCCAACTATGATTAAATTTACTTTTTTTAGATACATTAAAAAACCGGCCATATTGTCAGTAATCAAAGTAAAAGGAATTTTTTCCTGAGTTAATTCCCAGGCAGTTAACCTCGCTCCCTGTAATACTGGTCTGGTTTCATCGACATATACCTGTAACTTCTTCCCCTCTTTAAAGGCAGTCCGAATTACCCCTAAAGCGGTGCCATGATCTACGGTAGCCAGAGCTCCGGCATTACAATGAGTAAGAATACTATCACCATCTTTAATTAGCGAAGACCCATATTCGCCCATTGTCTTATTAATTTCTATATCTTCCCACGCAATATTTTTAGCTTCCTGTAAGATTATATCTTTTAACGTAAATAAATCAACCTTTTTTTTTATATTAATCAAATTCATCATTCTCTTTAGGGCCCAAAACAGATTAACTGCAGTAGGCCGAGTAATGGCCAGGCAGTTTTTAGCCTTTTCCATATCCTGGATAAATTCTCCGTAAGTATCTGCTTTTGAAGAATAAGCAGCTAAGGCTATGCCAAAGGCTGCCGCCACTCCAATGGCCGGTGCACCTCTTATTTTCATCTTCTTAATAGCTTCTGCTACTTCCTGGTAAGTATAACAATTAATTACTTCCAATTTTAAAGGAAGTTTTCTCTGGTCAATTAGAAATACTTTCCCATCCTTCCATTCGATTGTCTTCATCTTTCCCTTTCTTTAACCGTTAGTTGGTTAGTTGGTTACCTGGTTAATTAGTTGAATAAATTAATATCAAACCAACTAACTAATCTCACGAGATGCGAATTTAACTATCCGCTCCCGCTCCTTTTTCTGAACTTGAAACTCGCAACTAGTCATTTATCACTAATTGCTCTTTATTTATCTTTGTATTCTATTCTGGCTCCTGGCTTCTGAATTCTGACTCCTGGTTTTTATCTTTTATTTTCTTAACTAATTAACCAGGTAACCAACTAACCAATTAACGGTTTTATACGAAATTAATAATTCCCAGGCTGCCTAAAGTAACGATCACTCCCGCTATCATAACCCCTCCCACTATCGTAGGGAAGGCATACCAAAACCTTATGCCAAATATAAATGCAGCAGCTGAACCGGTCCATGCCCCTGTAACAGGCAATGGAATAGCTACGAAAAATAATAAAAATATGGCTCCGTATTTTTCGAATTTTTCTTCGGTATTCCGGCGAGTTCGTTTAAAAAGCCATTCAAAAAATATATCAAAATAATGCCATTGACGTAAATATTCAGAAAAAGGTTTAAAAAAAAGCAATAAAAAAATTGCCGGTACTATATTCCCTAGAACCGCAAAGACATATGACACAAAAACAGGCATTTTATAAATTGTAAGAGCTATTGGAATGGCCCCCCTTAATTCGCTAATGGGTAAGGCAGCAATAAAAGCAATTCTCAAGCTATTATTAATCAATTTTCTTTATTACCTTCTCTATTAATTTGGTCATAATCGGTTCAGCATCCGAAGCAACTTTTAAAATTTCCTTTACGCTGGTTTTTATTATCACCCCGTCTATGGCTAAATCAGTGATACAGGAAATTCCCAATACTTTCATTCCCATATGATTGGCCACTATAACCTCCGGAACTGTGGACATACCTACTGCATCTGCACCAATACTTATTAAAAATCTATATTCAGCAGGAGTCTCTAAGGTAGGGCCGGTTAAACCTGCATATACTCCTTCTCGTAATCTTATTTTTTCCTTTAAAGCTATTTTTTTAGCTAACTTGATAAGTTGTTGGCTATAAGCTTCGGACATATCTGGAAATCTCGGTCCTAATTCTTCATCATTAGGACCGATTAAGGGATTATCTCCAAATAGATTTATATGATCAGTAATAAGCATTAAATCCCCTCTCTTGAAGAAACGATTCATCCCGCCTGCCGCATTGGAAATAATAATTATATCCGCACCTAATTTTTTCATCACCCTTACCGGAAAGGTAACCTCTTTTAGGTTATAACCTTCATAATAATGAAATCTACCCTGCATGGCTACTACTTCTTTATTGCCCAACTTTCCCAAAACCAGGTTACCACTATGGCTTTGAACTGTAGATATGGGGAAATTAGGAATTTCACTATAAGGAATAATCTCTTTTCCTTTAATATTTTCTGCCAGTCTTCCTAATCCTGTTCCTAAGATAATAGCAATTTTTGGTTTAATCTTACTTTTTTGATTAATAAATTCTATACTTTCTATGACTTTTGCTTTCAAATCTTCCACTTCTATCATGCCTCCTTGCTAATCTCACTCGATACTATCTTGTCTTCTGTCTTCAATTTTCTGAATTTTCTCTTCCTTCTTAACTATACGCTAAACGCTATACGCTCCACGCTAATTCACGTTCTCGGAAATGCCCTATAATATTCCTCGCTAACCCATTTTCTACTTACATGTGTGTAGATTTGGGTAGTAGAAATATCTGAATGCCCCAGCATCTCTTGAACTGACCTAAGATCAGCTCCATTTTCTATTAAATGAGTAGCTAAAGTATGCCTTAAAGTATGGGGAGTGACCTTCTTTTCTATACCTGCTTTGTGAGCATATAGTTTTACCAGATAAAATACACCCTGCCGAGAAAGCCTTTTTCCCTGGCTATTTAGAAATAAAATATTCTCATCCGAATCTTTAACTAATTTTGGCCTTACTTTATCCAAATATAAACTTAAAGACTGACATGCTTTATCTCCAAAAGGAATAATCCGCTCTTTAGAACCTTTACCCAAACATTTTAGCATGCGATTTTCTATATTTATATCATTAGGTTTCAAATATATCAGTTCTGACACTCTCATACCGGTAGCGTAAAGCAATTCTAATATGGCCTGGTTCCTTAGACCCAAATTACCTTTAAAATTAGCCTCATCTAATAAAAGATTTATTTCTCTCGAGCTCAGAATATGGGGAAGCTTTTTGCTCACCCGTGGAAATTCAATCAGACTGGTGAGGTCTTCCTTGATAAGGCCTTCCATTAATAAAAAGCGATAAAACATCTTCAGTGCTGCTAAATTTCGAGAAATTGAATTAATTTCTAAATCTTTTCCTCTTAAATAAATAAAGTAATTTTTAACTAAAATTTTATTAGTTTGATTAAAAGAACTAATCTTTCTTTTTTTTAAAAAAACAATGTACTTTATCAAATCATATCTATAAGAGATTATGGTATTTTCAGCTAAACCTCTTTCAATTGAAAGATAATCTAAAAAATTTTCTAAAGTTTCCTCTAACTTTTTCATTTTAGGACAACTTTCGTGCCAGGCACTAAAGTTTACATTTATGACAAGTTTGGTGCCTGGCACCAAACTTGTCATTCTTTAGTACTGTATTTTTAGATCCGAAGGAACGATTTGAATCCAAACATTTCCGGGAGTTAAGGCTATTCTATCCCCTTCTTTATACATAAATACGGTTTTTGAACTTAAATCTTGTTTTTCCCAAATAATCTCTTCTGAACCACCTTTAAAAAATAGTAATCCTGTTCCCTTGCCAACAAAATCTACCGCCAATCTCCCCTCTTCGTCAATAATTTTGGTTTTAGCAATTTGAATTATAATATTATCTACTGCTAATTGCTCTTTGGTTTTAAAGTCTATATGGGGTTCGCCGTTCATAAATCTTAAATATTTCATCGAATCAGGTTGGTATTTATAACTAACCGTATAAGTACTGTTATAGGGAATTACTATAGAATTGGCTTCTTTGCCGGTCAATCTTTCGTTTATATCGGTTTCAAATATATAATCCTGTTTTTTTATCATCTCGATATAACCTAATTTGTTGGCTTCTTTTCTTAGTTTTATAGTAGAAGTGTATAAATTATGAGGTGGTTTTCGGTCTGTAGATCTCCAGAAGGGCTGAAAATCCACAAACTCATTTATATCATCTATCTTCTCTTCCTTTATAAAATTATATGCTTCTTCGCTCCCGCCTACATGGACATAAATCGCCTGATGTTCTAAAGATTTACTAACAAAATATGGTCTTGCACTTCTTATCGGTCCAACTTCTTCAGCATCCTTGTCATAATAAATAGCTAAAAACCTGGTAATTCCGCCTTCCGCTAAAACTTCATAGACAATATTAGCTTTGTCCAAACCACTTTGGGGTCTAGCTCCTTCTGAATTTTCTACCATAATAGAAAGGGGTCTGCTACCAAAAGGAGATTCTTTCTCCTTTACTTCCGGCAAAGTAGTAATTTCTCCGGGATTTACTATGGTACCGTAAGTTGCTTCGATATTTTCTTCTTCCCTTTTCCCCAGATTAACTTTAAGTTGTGATTCACCCGGTTCAAATACCTCTCCCTTCACTTCTTTCCTGCTGGTTATAGCCTGCTTAAAATATTCAGTAGAAACGCTTATGTCCTCTCCTAAAGATTCTTTAATTTGAGCCGTTGGAGGTACTTCTGACACAGGTTTAGTTTCAATCTCGGGAGTTTTAACTTCTACTTTTGGTATTCCCTTTGTTAACTCTTCCTTGCTTACTACTTTTGTTTCGGTTACCTCTTCTTTTATCTTAGGCGGTTCGGGTAAAATCGGTTTAGCCTTTGGTTTAACTTCCAATTGAGCAATGGCTTTCTCCTCTGTAATTTCTGGTTTCTTAGATTCCGGCTGTTTTGGAGCAGGAATTTCTACCAAACTAACTAAAGTAAGCTCTTTTTCTGGTAAGGGCATTGTAAAATCAAAGGCAATCATATTTCCGAAAACAAATAATAATATAATATTAAGTATAATAGAGATTAAAAATGATCTCCCTAAAAAACTTTTTTTGCTCTGTTTTAAACGTTTTGTTCTATATCTGTTTATGGGCACGAATTATTTACACCTCGTTATTGATTGTCCAATTTACCAATTAAATTAGTCGTTAGCTTAGAATTAGCGTATAGCGTACAGCGTATAGCGTATAGTTTTGGATTAATAAGATGCTTACCCTAATTCCTAATTAAATTAATAATTTATAGCGAAAAGCGAAAAACCATAATTCAAAACTCAAAACTTTTTCATGTAAAATATTGCTTTTATTGTAGGGGTCGAATTTATTTGACCCGAGACGGGTTCGATGAATCGAACACCTACATTTGCATAGACAGGCGAGACGCCTGTCCTACGGTTTTATATAGATTATTGAGGGCGTATGCAATACGCCCCTACTTGTCACACGTTACACATTACTTGTTACTGTTACTCATCACTTATCACTGTTTTTCTATCCGCTCTACGCTAAACGCTATACGCTCTTCCTCTTCACTATATACTAAATACCATATACTATATACTGATTTTTTATTTATTCTCCACAGGTTGGGTAGCGATGGCAATTTTTTCCGCTCCTCCCTTTTTAAGCAAATCCATTACTCTAATTACCTTACCATGGAGTACATTTTTATCTGCCTCTAAAATTACTGTTCTTTCCGGTTCCTCTTCTATTTTCGCAGCTACACTTTCGGTAAGTTTTAAAGGGTCTATTAGTTTTCCATTAAGGTAAATAGTATTATTTTCGGTAATGGTTACTATAATATTCTCTGATGATTCAGCCGCAGCAAAATCTCCACTGGGCAAATTAATTTTCACTCTATTTTCTAAATTTACAAAAGTAGTAGTCAACATAAAAAATATCAATAAAAGAAAAACTACATCAATTAAGGGGGTCAAGTCAAAGCTAGCGCCTTTTTTATTCAGGTGAGGAAACTTCATATGCCGCTTCACCACCCTGACTAAGACCATCCCGAATAATCCCACTTCCATTAGTTTCCTGATAAGTTAGAAGATCAATAAGTTCTACACAATTTATTTCCATCTCTCTTATTAATTTATCTACTCGGTGAGATAAATAATTGAAAATCACGATAGTCGGTATAGCTATCGATAATCCAAAGGCAGTAGTAAGTAGAGCCTCCGAAATTCCTCCTGCCAGTGCTTCTGGTTTACCTACTCCCATAACCGCTATTACATTAAAGGCCTTAACCATACCAAATACTGTTCCTAAAAGCCCTAATAGTGGAGTAATATTACCGATAGTGGAAAGGGTAGACAAATTTCTCTCTAATATAGGAATTTCTTGATTGGCACTATCTTCAATCGCCTCTTTCATCTCATTTCGTCCCTGGCCAAATTTCATTAGACCGGCCAACATAATCTTTGAAATGGGAGTGGGGCTTTTACGACAGGCAGAAATAGCCAGTTCAATGCTCCCCTTTTTAACTAAATTTTTAATTCGCAAAACAAATCTTTTAGTTTTAGTTTTAATACTCTTTAAATAGAACATCCTCTCAAAGAAAATAGTAACTGCAATTAACGAACATAAAAAGATGGGATACATTAAGAACCCACCTTTTTCAAAAATTTCTAACATTAAATATTTGCCCCCTCTTCTTT
>CAZXYB010000051.1:0-4481 GCA_964644855.1 uncultured Atribacterota bacterium
TTATAAGGGGACAGAACTCGGCTTATACGATCTACTTATCAAAATAAATAGATATAGAGACATACGATAAAACATTTTATTGTATGTCTCTTTTTTATTTTATCCCCCTCAAGATATTCCTTGTGAAAATCAACATAATCACTAAAAACGGGTCGGATAAATCCGACCTTTACTTCAAAAAGCAATGCTTTATACAAAAAAATGTTTTAAGTTTTGAATTCTGATTTTAAGCGATACGCGGTACGAATCATTCTTCACTATCGAGCAATTTATATCTTCAAGTCTTTCACTCCTCTATTTTTTACAAAAAATACTGCTAGAAACAGTGTATCTATTATGGAAAAGACGCTAGATATGTGGTGTTTTCTAATTTTTTTAAAAAAAATCAAATTATTTTCAAAAAAAAAGAGGGTTTTTTAAAAAAATGTAGTATAGTATATGTAGTGGAGCAAAGTGGAGTGAAGTGGAGGATATAATATAAAGGAGATTTTATGTTTTTAGGACAGTATGAACACTCTATCGATGAAAAGGGGAGATTAATTGTTCCGGCAAAATACCGGGAATCTTTAGGCGAGAAGTTTATTATTACTTTCGGTCTTGATACTTGTCTTTTTGTATATCCACTTGAAGAATGGAAAACTTTATCTGAAAAAATGAAACTTCTCCCTTTGGGCCAGAGAGACGCACGAGCATTTAAGAGAATACTATTTTCGCGAGCTACTGATTGCACTATGGATAATCAAGGTAGAGTTATTGTTATGAAATATTTGAGAGATTACGCTCAAATTAACAAAGAAATTATGGTTATTGGAGTTTTAGATAGGATAGAAATCTGGAGTAAAGATGTATGGCAAAAATACTTTAAAGAAGTTGAAAATTCATACGAAGATATTGCCGAAAGAATATATGAACAAGAAGGATAATCTATGGCCAATTACTTTCACATTCCTGTGTTAACAAAAGAGATCTTAAATTATTTAAACTTAAAGAAAGGAGGTGTTTATATAGATTGCACTTTAGGGGGTGGAGGGCATTCCGAAGCTATTTTGGAGAATATTTATCCCCATGGTTTGTTAATTGGCATCGACCAGGATATAGAGGCAATTAAAACAGCAAAAGAAGAACTAAAGAGTTTTCTGGATAAAGTAAAACTAGTTAAAGATAATTTCAAAAATTTAGAAGGGATTCTATCAGATTTAAAGATTGAAACAGTTTCGGGGATAATCTTTGATTTAGGAGTGTCCTTTCACCAACTAAAAAAGAAAGAGCGAGGATTTAGTTTTAAAGAAGACAGCCATTTAGATATGCGAATGGATTTAACTCAAGAATTTAATGCTGATATTTTGATTAATACTTATTCCGAAAAAGATTTAGCTGAAATATTTAAAAAATATGGAGAAGAACGGTTTTCTAAGAGAATTGCCCGCTTAATTATAATAGAACGAAAAAAGAAAGCCATTACTACAACCAGGCAGTTATCTGATTTAGTAATAAGGTCTCTTCCTAAGACTAAAAAGAGGCGTACCTGGAGGATTCATCCGGCAACCAGGGTATTTCAGGCTATCAGAATTGAAGTAAACCAGGAGCTTAAAGCCTTGGAAAAGGGGCTCAATCAGGCAATTAGAGTTTTAGAGGACAAGGGAAGGATATGTGTTATTTCTTATCACTCGCTGGAGGATAGAATAGTTAAACATCTATTCAAAGAAGTAGAGAGAGAAGGGAAAGATCAAGGGGATTATGGATTGAAAATTATAACTAAAAAACCAATCAGACCTTCTTTGAAGGAAGTAAGGGATAATCCCAAGGCAAGAAGTGCCAAATTGAGAGTGGCAGAGAAAATAATAAAAGTAAAGGGGCGATAAAATATGAGAGAGAACAGTACAATATCTGCTGTTAATTACGAAAACAAGAATACCTTAATTGTTTTTGGTTCATTTTTAATATTTATAATTTTTATCTCTTCTATAGTAATTTTTTATATTTCTGATAACATCGTTTTAACAGAGTTGGGATACAAATTAATAAGCTTAGAGAATGATAAGATAGCCTTGGAGGAAGAAAATAAAAAACTTGAACTTAGCGCAGAGACTCTTTCTGCTTTAGGTAGAATTGAAAAAATTGCTTTTAATAATTTAGGAATGATTAGACCAAAAGAAATTAAATATATTGCTTCAAATCCCACTCCCGAGATTAATTCCAGAAATGATATCGGAGCAATCAGTAATAATTATGGAAGGCAAAATAATTTTTGGGCTAGTTTTGACCCAAAGAATATAAATGATTTGATTTCAGTAACATTAAAATAATATACTTGTAGCAGTATAGGTTAAAGAGGGCGGAAATAATTGTTGCTTTCCAAAGAAAAAAAAGAACGTATTATTTTTTTATTTATATTATTTATAATTCTTTATTTTTCATTAGTTTATAGATTATATAATATACAGGTCATTCAAAGTAATAAATTTAAAGAAATTGCCCAACAAGAACACCTCACTTCTTTTTCTATTGAAGGAGAACGGGGTAATATTTATGATAGAAATTATAAAAAATTAGCTGTGAATGTTAATGTTCAATCTTTGTTTGCTATTCCCCCTAAAGTTGTAAGTCCTCAAGAAACCGCTCAAAAAATATCTTCAATCTTGAATTTGAAAACAAAAGATGTAATGGAAAAATTAAATCAGAAAAAATCTTTTGTATGGATAAAGAGGAAATTAAAAGAAACAGAAGTTGCAGAGATTAAAAAACTAAACTTAGAAGGATTTGATTTCATAGATGAGAGCAAAAGATATTACCCCAAGAATTATTTGGCCTCTAATTTAATGGGATTTGTGGGAATAGACAATCAAGGCTTGGAGGGTTTAGAATCATTTTTTGATAAAGAACTAGAAGGTTTACCTGGTTTAGTAATTTTAGAAAGAGATGCTATAGGAGGCAAGGTACCTCTAAGCATTAAAGAGCCAACTGCTCACCAGGACGGGCATTCAATTGTATTAACTATTGATGAAGTTATTCAATATATCACTGAAGAAGCCCTGGATAAAGCTTTCCAAAAATCCAGGGCTAAAGCAGGAGTCGCTATTGTGGTAGAACCCAAAACCGGGGGAATTTTAGCAATAGCAATAAAACCTTCTTACGACCCCAATTATTTTAATCAATATTCTCGCGATCTTTGGAGGAATAGAGCAGTAACTGATGTCTATGAGCCGGGATCGACCTTTAAGATTGTTACTATAGCTACAGCCCTGGAGGAAAGAGTAGTAAAATTAGATGACCAATTTTATTGCAAAGGGTGGATAAAATACAATGGGACTGTTTTCCATGATATACACCAGCATGGTTCTCAAAATCTTACCGATATTGTAAAGAACTCTTGTAATGTAGGAGTAATTCAAACGGGAACGAGATTAGATGAAAAAGTTTTTGAAAAATCTATTAGAAGATTCGGGTTTGGAAGTTTAACTGAAATAGATTTACCTGGAGAAGTAAATGGCCTGGTAAGAAGCACAAAAGATTGGTCAAAAATTTCTCTGGCCTCCTTATCAATAGGTCAAGAAATATCTGTAACTCCAATTCAGTTGATAATGGCCGTATCTGCTATAGCTAATAGAGGGACTTTGATGAAGCCGATGATAGTGAAGGAAATAATAGATTCTAAGCAAAACAAAATTAAAATATTTAAGCCAAAGCCGGTAAGACAGGTAGTATCGGTTGATACTGCCTTAACTATGACTAAAATATTAGAGCAAGTAGTAAATGACGGAACCGGTACAAGGGCTAAACTGGCAGGATACCAAGCAGCAGGAAAAACGGGAACTGCTCAAAAATTTGATTCTTCTATTGGTAAATATTCTGAAGATAAGTATAGTTCATTTTTTGTGGGATATGTTCCTGCGGAAAATCCCAGTATAGCTATCTTAGTTTTATTAGATGAACCTAAGGGGAGTTATTACGGTGGAACGGTAGCCGCTCCGGTTTTCCAGGAGATTGCTTCTAAGGCTCTTCCTTACTTATCGGTACCAACAAATGAATAGCGTGGAGCGTACAGCTACAGCGTTTAGCGTAGAGTAAAACTAGCGTATAGCGTGGAGCGTGTAGAGAATATAGCGAAAAATTAAAAGCGCAAAGCGCAAAATCATAGTGCAAAACTAAAAATAGAAAAAGTAGTAGTTTATATAATTGTAATAAAAAATCTAAAACAAAAAGCAAAAAGGTTAAAATTATACACTCTTCTGTCATTCCCACGAAAGTGGGAATCCAGTGTTAGAAGATAAAAAAAAGACGGATTCCCATTTTCATAGCCATGACAAAAGATATGAGCAATAAAAAAAATAAGAAAAAAATGTTGCACAGAGTATTTTTTCTTATACGCGATACGATATACTATATACAAGATTTAACTAGAGGACAGAAGCAGTCTTATCTTTCATACTATACGCTAAACGCTGTACGCTATACGCTATTTATAATATTGAGGTATTTTT